>RBKG01000176.1 GCA_003640335.1 Porphyromonas sp. | reverse complement strand
TAAATAACCATTATTTGATTACCTTTGCAGTGTAGTTAATAAAATGTTTCAATTAAGAAGCTAAGTATGCATATTGTAAAGATTATCGGTCGAGAAATCCTCGACTCACGCGGTAACCCAACCGTAGAGGTAGATGTACACCTCGCTAGTGGTATTATTGGTCGCGCTGCTGTACCAAGCGGTGCTTCAACAGGTGAACACGAAGCGCTTGAACTTCGTGACGGCGACAAGGGTCGTTACCTCGGTAAGGGTACTCTTAAGGCAGTAGAAAACGTGAACAACGTTATCGCTCCTGCTCTCTATGGTATGAGCGCTCTTAACCAACGCGAAATCGACCTTAAGATGATTGAGCTCGATGGTACTAAGACTAAGAGCAACCTCGGTGCTAACGCTATCCTTGGTGTATCTCTTGCTGTAGCTAAGGCAGCTGCTAACTACCTAGATATTCCTTTGTATCGCTACATCGGTGGTACTAACACATTCACGCTACCTGTTCCTATGATGAACATCATCAACGGTGGTAGCCACTCTGATGCTCCTATCGCATTCCAGGAATTCATGATTCGCCCTGTAGGTGCTCCTTCATTCCGTGAAGCTCTACGTTATGGTGCTGAAGTATTCCACGCACTTAAGAGCATCCTTAAGAGCAAGGGTTATAGCACTGCTGTTGGTGACGAAGGTGGTTTCGCTCCTAGCTTTGCTGGTGGTACAGACGAAGCTCTTGAAACAATCCTAGCTGCTATCGAAAAGGCTGGTTACGTTGCTGGTAAGGACATCACAATCGCTATGGACTGTGCTTCAAGCGAATTCTTCAACGATGGCGTGTATGACTACACTAAGTTCGAAGGTGCAAACGCTGCTAAGCGTTCTGTAGACGAACAAGTAGAATTCCTCGCTAGCCTTGTTGAAAAGTATCCTATCGACTCTATCGAAGACGGTATGGCTGAAAACGACTGGGAAGGTTGGAAGAAGCTTACAGCTAAGCTTGGTAAGAAGATTCAGCTTGTAGGTGATGACCTATTCGTAACTAACGTAGACTACCTACGTCGTGGTATCGCTGAAGACTGCGCTAACTCAATCCTTATCAAGGTTAACCAAATCGGTTCACTTACTGAAACGCTTGACGCTATCGAAATGGCTCACCGCCACGGATTCACTAGCGTAACTAGCCACCGTTCAGGTGAAACTGAAGATGCTACTATCGCTGACATCGCTGTAGCTACTAACTCTGGTCAAATCAAGACTGGTTCACTCAGCCGTACAGACCGCATGGCTAAGTACAACCAACTTCTTCGCATCGAAGAAGAACTTGGTAGCCTAGCTGTTTACGGTTACAAGCGTATCAAGTAATAGTGTCTTAAGAAACAGTTACACCCTCTAGCGGTGTAACACATTCTAGAGCTATATATTTTAAGAGCTATCGTGAATTTATTTTGCGATAGCTCTTTTTGTATGCACATTTAAGTAAATATCTATCCTTATGACTAAATTCTACCTGGGTACGTGAAAGCTTAATCGTACAAACCGAGCATATCTAGCCATTTAAATCTCCTAGAAGACTCTTAGAGTAGCTCTTCCAGTACACAAGCGATAATTATTAGAATGAATCTTGCATAATTAAAATATTCACATTATCTTTGCAGTGCAAATGAGAAGCCCGGGTGGCGGAATGGTAGACGCGCTCGTTTCAGGTGCGAGTGTTCAAAAGACGTGCAGGTTCGAGTCCTGTTCCGGGCACGGTCCGAGAACGCTAACTGAGAGCTCAATTGCAAAACATAAATAGACAAAGGCGCGGGTGGTGAAATTGGTAGACACGCTACTTTGAGGGGGTAGTGCCGGTTCCGGCATGTGAGTTCGAGTCTCATCCCGCGCACAAGAGAGCTTAGCATTTCGCTAAGCTCTTTTTATTTTTATAAGCAGTGCATTATGATAATATTCGCCAATGCCAAGATAAATCTTGGATTACAGATTACAGGGAAAAGGTCTGATGGGTATCACCTATTAGAGTCTTTATTTATTCCCATTCCTCTGAATGACATCATTGAGATTACCATCAATGAGGAATTAAATCAAGATGAAATTCAAATACTTGGTAACGTTGAAACAGGTCCAACAGAAGATAACCTTGTTCTAAGAGCCATCAATAAGCTAAGAGAATCGTACGACATTCCACCGCTACAAATTAGCCTCCTTAAGCAAATCCCATCTGGCGCAGGTATGGGAGGCGGTTCTAGTGATGCTACTCATACGCTCAAGGCTGTACGCGAACTTTGCCACTTGAACATAAGCGATAGCGAACTTGAGACGATTGCCCTCAGTCTAGGTGCTGATTGTCCTTTCTTCGTAAGTAACACACCTCGCCTGGTACGTGGCATCGGCGAACTCTTCTACCCTGCCCCAGCTATAGATTTTAGTAACTACCACATAGTCGTTATTAAACCGAATGTACATATTGCTACGAAAGAGGCTTTTGCTGGACTCAAACACATAGGAGGTCAGTCTCTATCTGTAGAGGAAATAATCAAGCAACCCATCTCGGAGTGGAGAGCATCTCTACACAATGAGTTTGAAGATAGCCTATTCCCTTTATATCCAGAATTAGCTCATCTTAAGCAACTTTTATACGAACAAGGTGCTATTTATGCGAGCATGACGGGCAGTGGTGCAGCTCTATACGGACTATTCGACAGAGAACTTAGTCTTAGTGAAAAGAATAAATACTCAGATATATTCTTCTGGCAGTCCAAACTCGAAAACAGCAATCAGATTAGCTAATAGAGTGTGAATAAAATCACTTTTCTTGACATTAAGTCTACAAATACCTACCTTTTAATTAGTTTAGGCTCATAGCACAGAGAATATATTTGATTTAAAGGCTAATAGAATATTAAAGTTTTAATTATATTTGCACTACATAAATTTATAATTGCGTTGTATATGCTATCCATAATCAGTAAATTCGTACCTGCAGAAGAGGTAGGACAACACCGTCCATTCGGGAATGGACATATCAATGATACTTATGCGGTTCAAGACAAGAATGGTGTAGACCGTTGGGTTCTTCAACGAGTTAATCACGTTGTTTTTCCTCGCATAGAAGTATTGCAGAAAAACATCTCTGTAGTATCTAAGACGCTACACGATGCTCTTGAGAAGAATGGTGACCCTGATAAGGAGCGCAAGTACCTTAATTACCTGCCTTTGATAGAAGATAGTAGCAAAAATTACTATTATGATGGCGAGAACTATTGGCGACTCTGCACGTTCATTCCCGATAGCATGAGCGTGAGTACCCTTAACGAAGAGTCTGCGCGCTACGCTGGTGAGGCTTTTGGCGAATTTGAAGAAATCTTATCTTCTATCCCTGAAGGAGTTCTTGGAGATACTATTGAGAACTTCCATAGCATGCCTTTCCGCTTACAGCAGTTACATGACGCCCTTAAAGCAAACCCTGTTGGTCGTGCAAATAAGGTACAAGATCTTGTTAAGGAGATTGAAGCTCGTGCTGAATCTATGTGCATACAAGAACGCCTATACGCTGAGGGCAAACTTCCTAAGCGCACAATCCACTGCGACACCAAGGTAGA
>RBKG01000151.1 GCA_003640335.1 Porphyromonas sp. | reverse complement strand
TGCCTAAAGGCACTCGTAATTAGCCTGAATGTCGATAATAACGCAGCGAGTGCCGCACAATGCAATGGTCTTAAAAAAGCATCGCCCAAGGCTTTTAAACCTTGGGCGATGAATGTCTGTGCAGTAAAATACTGCGTCTTATTTGTGCTCGGAATTAGTTGAAATGGCGAGCGGTAGGTCTATTTCTTCTGTAGTCCTCCCACGATGGGCTGTATAGAGGAGTAAATAGCCATGAACCAGATGGCGTATATAACTGTCTAGGATTTTCCCTAATGCGCCAACCGGGCGTGCATGAGTTTTCATCCGTTTGTATCTGCCAATCATCACACCATAGACTGCTCTTACTCTTTAGTCTTTGTGTACGGAATGGGGCGATAAATGGGAAATTTACTCCAGCCAAACGCTCCTGAGTATAGAAAGTATCGTTGCTGTGCTTATCCATTTCAGCCTTATAACTAGCCCATGTTCCAGAGAATGCTAGGTGCCTAGGCCCTACTGGAGCCGTAGCATCAACGATTTGATAAATCTTCTGCTGAGGATTCTTTGCATCAGGATAGATAATTTTGACAAGCGCAAGTCCGTCTCCCGGTTCGAGTGCAAGTACATCAGGAGCTGTAGCTTGAGACTTGTTAGGCAGGCTGTAGGCTCCCTTAACGAGATATCCTCCATCTGTGTCTGCAGCAGATTTCATTTTCTGCTTAAGTGATTTGAACCAAGGTCTTTCAGATGGCATTGCTTCACTATAACCATTAGCACCTAATAATAAGCACTGACCGTTAAAGAGGTAATGCTTATCAGGAGCATCTGCTCTTCCTTGAAGCCCTCCTATTGGGAATTTGTATATGCCTGTACCCGATTTATATTCTTCAGGCAAAGAAAGGCCTACAGGAACTTTTATTGCTGGCTCGTATATCTTCGTGAGGTTGTTAGCCGTTTCTGTTAGGTTTCCTAAAGAATAAAATTCAGCCTCGCCAAGATTGTCTGTCAATCCTCCAGAGCTGTTTAAGAAGCTCATGTGGGTGCCATTCTGTTTCATGCGGACTAAACGATAGTTATCCAAACGCTCTGGATAGGACATAGGATTATACAACTCTACGAAAGTGTAGTTATGACCATCTTCCTTTCTGAAAAGAACCTCACTAATGAGTAGGTTGCTATTTAGGATAGCTTTAGCGTAATGTACTTGCCCCTTTGTATTCTCAAATGTCTTATTTGTTTGATGCAAGATAAGTAGGGGTTGTGTACGAACAGTAGCATGATCATAAGACTCATCTAGCATGTCAATAAGCTTAGCGTATGCGTTCTTGAAGGCTTCAAGTATATTGGCCCCAGGGAAGCGATCAGCAAATGAATTAGGAGTATTATATAAGCTCTCTAAGTCTGCATCTGTTTTTCCTTGGTTTTTTTTCTCAGAGATTTGACCCATTAGCTCAAAAGCTTTAGTCTTTAACTCGTTATAAACAGATGAAGACCATGAAGGTAATTTTGTATTAACCTCCTTATTATACACATCCTCATCATTATTAAGGCTATAGGCACTGATCCACATGAAGGTTGCTCTCTGATCAGCACTTAGAGTGCTGTTCTTACGTGGCATACCCCAGAAAGTGAAAATCTTACGGGTATTCATTCCATATCCTAGGTCTATGAATGAATAGGGATATTCTCTCTTTACTCTACCTGGAAATACTATACCGTGTAGTCTAAATTCGTTATTGTTTTCATCTCCAGCCTTGGGCTCTTGGTGGTAAACTGTTACAGCCGGATTCCCTGGAAGAGAGAAGGGGAAATTATTACTTTGTTCAAATTTCTCGAGCTTTTGGTCGATGAGCTGTGGCATATCGAAAGGATATGAGATGTCAGAAGTATTTTCCCTGTGCATTAAGCTCTTCGTATCAACGATAGGCCAACGAAGGATAAACTGTTTATCCGCCATTGTCTTGGACTCTGCATGCCACTCAGGTACCCCATGGTCTTCCTGATCTTTTCTTCTATAAGCTTCGCGTATAGCTGGACCGTTTATGTCATAATACCCAGCAAAGTCTAAAACATTTGAGACTAGACCAGCTCTACGAATTTGTATCGTATTGTACATCTCAGCATCCAAATCATATTGGAGTAGGACACCTTGAGGACGGAATCTAAACTTAGTATTGATACCAGTGTAATCCGTCTTATTCGCACCACCGCTCAGAGGTCTGATGATATATAGATCAGTCCAATCTGAGATACAAGGCGTGGGAAGATCGTGTTTTTCTCCAACATCGTCATTAAAATGCATGATGAGGGAGCTTTCATTTCGATATTCAGGCTCTTTGCTTCTATCGCTAGTGCCAAAATAAATTTTGTTTAGACTCTCTCCTGAATTTTCATCTGCTGTCTCATTAAAACGGCTTACGTTACCATAGCCAAGAAAAGCTAGGACACGCCATTTACTTTTGCGCACAGAATTTGAACCTCTAGTGTAATGGGAAGGAACTGGGTCTTCGGATGTTCCTGATGGGGTATAGGCTTCCCCCTCATCGAAGGCAACTTTAAGATTTTGGGCATCAGGAAAGTTTATTGGTCCTACATAACGAACTCTGTTACGACCCTTTACTTTGTAGCCTCCAAATTTATCTGCAGAACCATCATTAACCGGAACTATCTCTGCACTTTCAATAACGTCAAAGTCTACACTAGTTCTGAATACAGTCTGATTTTGAGTGCCATCATCATATAGGAATACTAAGAACCCTCTGATTTTGCTTCCTACTTCCCCAAGTGAGAGCATAGGAGCAAAACTCATTTTATAATTGGCCTCAGCATCTGGGTTGTTATCATAAGCACCACCTCGTAGAAAAGCATTTTCATCGTTTTTTGATGGCGTTGTATTATGTATTGCTCTTTTAAGATTACGAGGAATGAGGGTATATTGCAAACGTGGCTTATCACCCTGCATAGGCATTACATCTGCCTCAATAGCAATATTGACCTTGCCGATATAATCTTCAAGAGGTTTTACTTGAGCATTTTGATGCTCTCTATCAGGCTCGTCTGCAATGTCGTCCCGACATGCAGAGAAAATAGTCAGACTCGCAAGGCTTAAGCAGAGTATGCTTAGAGCTCTTAGTCTAAAAAAGTTATTCATCATTTTTCCAAATCTTGAATTAGGTTAGGAATAGAATTTAGAAGTCATCACCATCTCCGTAGTCTTCAACTTCACCTTCAAGAGAAACAATCTCTAGGATGTTAAGTCCTTGGGGTAATGAAAATATGTTCCACTCAGGACTCTCGTATGGGAGCTTCCCTGAGTGAGTTGAGTTTTTGTGTTCTGTAATACTCTTCATTAGAACTATTTGATATTAATTTGTAAATTTCAAGTTTAGGATATTTCGTACTTTTATTTTAAGTATTCTCTGTGTTAAATTGTTGATTATTATTTGAATACAATGCTATTGCAGAGTCTTTTTCATATCAAGCAGAAATACATAGTTTCCTAAAAACTTCTGCAAAGTTAATATATTTACATAAATATACAATTGCAGTAGGTCATGTTTATCTGGGTATTGAAAAGAAAAGGCACTCATAATGAGTGCCTTTGTGATTTTGGGTGATGCTTGATTATCGGCTGT
>RBKG01000093.1 GCA_003640335.1 Porphyromonas sp. | reverse complement strand
CCTATAGTTGTGATGAGATTTCGACTAAATAGTTCTTCCTTCTCCCCTTTGACATAGAATGTAACTTGCCATAGTTGCAAATCTTCTCGAAATCTAACTTCAATATTAAGGGCTCCTAATTTTAGCGAATTAGCTTTTAGAAACTCGTCCGAAAGGGCTGATGTTAGGGTAGATAGTCCTTCGTGAGAAGAGAATATGGCTTTTGTTATTTTCTTCTCATCTTCAGTTTTCTTTTTCTTCATTAGAGCTATAGCTCCCTTGATAAAGCTTCCATGATTGGCTTCTAAGGCATAGAGCTTCGGTAGAGCATGGCGAGTTACTAATTTCTCAGGGTCTCCAGCATATATTCCGCCTATAAATGGGTCTACAGCGTAATGAAAATAACTCTCTCCAAGCCTGCGCTTTACCAAATGACCAATACTCTCATTAGGATCAGTTCCCTTAGCTCGAAAAGGTTCTCCAAGAATACGTATCTTATCTTTTGTTGAGAATAGTGTGGTCGTAATGGCACTTATTAACCCAGAGGGTAATGGATGAAATTCTTGCCCTTTGAGTATCATTCTACGTTTGGCTAAGGGTGTAGCTAGATTAAGAAGGTTGGGGAAATCTTCAAATAAATCTGCCACTTCGCTGGTACTGATAATCCCTGAAGTCGGTCCTGACTCAAAGGTAAAACCATCTTTTTTTAGAGTTCTTATCTGACCTCCGGCTCGTTCTTCCTTTTCAAGAATAGTGAACTTATGATTGGGGTCTTTGAGTAAGTGATGTCCAACTGTTAATCCTGTTAGTCCAGCTCCAATGACAATAGTGTCAAGTGTTAAGGGAGAATTCATTGCGTGAAGAGCGTGTAATAGAATTAAATAGAGAACCCTACCCCCATGTAGGAGAGTAGGGCTCTGCTTGATATTTCTGGTTTACTACGTCTCTGATTAGATAGCGTTAGCAGAACCAAGAACGTTTTCAATCTTGTGCTTGTAGAGCTTCTTTAGAGACTCACGAGCTGGACCTAGGTACTTACGTGGGTCAAACTCAGCAGGATTGTCTACGAATACCTTACGGATAGCAGCTGTCATAGCAAGACGACCATCAGAGTCGATGTTAATCTTACATACTGCGCTCTTAGAAGCACGACGAAGTTGTTCTTCTGGGATACCGATAGCATCTACAAGCTTACCACCGTGAGCATTGATTGTAGCTACTTCGTCCTGAGGAACTGAAGATGAACCGTGAAGAACGATAGGGAAACCAGGGATTTGCTTTTCGATTTCTTCAAGGATATCAAAACGAAGTGGTGGTGGTACAAGGATACCATTTGCATCACGTTCGCACTGTGCTGGAGTGAACTTGTTAGCACCGTGAGAAGTACCGATTGAGATAGCTAGAGAGTCTACACCAGTCTTGCTAGTGAAGTCTACTACTTCTTCTGGCTGAGTGTAAGTGTGGTGTTCAGCAACAACGTCATCTTCTACACCTGCAAGTACACCAAGTTCACCTTCAACTGTAACGTCGTATTGGTGAGCGTATTCAACTACAGAGCGAGTAAGAGCGATGTTTTCTTCGTATGGAAGGTGGCTACCATCGATCATCACACTAGAGAATCCCATTTCGATACAGCTCTTACATAGTTCAAGGCTATCACCATGGTCTAGGTGAAGAGCGATTTGAGGATTAGGACAACCTAGTTCCTTAGCATATTCTACAGCACCCTGAGCCATGTAGCGGAGGAGTGTTTGGTTTGCGTACTTACGCGCACCGCTAGATACCTGAAGGATAACAGGAGACTTAGTTTCTACAGCTGCAGAGATGATAGCCTGTAGCTGTTCCATGTTGTTAAAGTTGAAGGCTGGGATAGCGTAACCACCCTTGATAGCCTTAGCAAACATCTCTCTCGTATTAACGAGACCGAGTTCTTTGTAATTTACCATTGTTATACTTATTTGAGTTTGTTACTCGTGTTTAATAGTTAATCTTTGTTTGTATCGCAAAGATACAAAATAAATACATACAAAAATAGGTAATACTTGTGATTTATTGAAGTCTTTCGCTGACTATTGACCAATCAATGATAGACCAAAGGGCTTTTAGGTGGTCTGAACGTCGATTATTGTAATCAAGATAGTAAGCATGCTCCCACAGGTCGATACCAAGGAGAAGTTTATTACCCTTTAGTATAGGACTTTCACCTCCTTGATGTAAACTAATTTCAAGTTTACCATCAGGTGTGATACTTAACCACAACCAACCTGAACCAAAGAGTTTGCCACCCAAGAGTTCAAATTCTTTTTGGAATGTCTCAAACGTTCCCCATTGTTGCTCAATGAGCTTTTTGAGCTTGCCTTCGGGTTTAATTGATTTAGGTTTTGGTGAGAATTGAGTGAAATATAGGTTATGATTGAGTAATTGTCCTGCATTATTAAAAAGAGCACCTTTACTCTTTAGCACAATCTCTTCTAGTGAGCTAGCTGCGAACCCTTCTTGTATTCTAAGTTTATTAACCTGATCTACATACCCTTTGAGGTGTTTGCCATGATGTAGTTCAATGGTTTTTTGACTGATTACTGGTGCAAGTGCATCAGTGGAGTAAGGAAGGGTTATGAGCTTGAAGTCGGGTTTTGGACTTTGATTTTGAGTGTAAGGTTCGGTGGCTGTTAGTGTGAGTGTAGGTAGACCCATCAAGAGGGCTATTGATAGTAATCTGCTTTTCATCTGTTTATTATAGCATTTATAGAATTAAAACAATAGTCCTGTCTAAAAGTTGTCTTTTCAGGATAAATGTAGACCTAAAAGGTGGATAAGACGTTCTACCTGTTTTTCCCAAATGAAAATGTCGGACTCGTAATCCTCTTCATCACAATCACCTTTGATGATGAGCGTAAAGTCTTTTGTAAGTTCAGAGTCTGTAACCTCAAAGGAAAATCCTCCATCCTTATTAAGCCATCTAAATCTGACTGTTTTTTTGTCTACAGATATTTGTACATGCGCCTCGTCTATTTCGTTAAATGACCATTGAAAACGAGTGATGCCGTTAGAAGAACACACTTGACAATCCATCCATCTACTGAGACCTTCATCGGTAGATAGCATATTCCAAAGTGGGGCAAAAGAGGCTCTCTCAAGAGAGTACTCTAACTTATATTCCCTATGTGCCATAATGGGTCGGTTTATATCATTACGTGCTCAAATAGGTTTTAGCACAAGTGCAAGATACAAATAAAATTCTAACTATCATAGAAGATTGAAAAATAATAAAATTTCAAGTACTTATACCTTAATAAAATGGGGATGTCGTATGATTAGTTTAGTCAAATAGTATATAATATATCAGTACTGAAGGTCGTGGGTTCGAGCCCCAGGCGACTCACACAAAAAGATAAATTTTCGGTACTTGGCTTATAGTTTTTGTTCCAATACAACTTATTGAAATTCAAGGGTAAATGGAGATAAAATGAAATATGTGTTTCCTATTCTGCAAACCTCGGCGAAGTCTGTACAAACTACACGTGTAGTCTGCACAAACTTCAGCTGTAGTTTGTACAGACTACAGCTGAAGTCTCCAGAAAGTGCTACGTACTTACAAATTTAAGTACGCGTACTTACTAAAGTGTTTACGTGTACTTATCATTGTAAGTGCGTGTACTCAC
>RBKG01000025.1 GCA_003640335.1 Porphyromonas sp. | reverse complement strand
AGACTACACGTGTAGTCTGCACAGACTTCAGCTGAGTGCTGCACTTTAGTAAGTGCGTTTACTATTTTCTTTTAGTGTAGTCGGGGATTTCCATAAGCGAGAGCCTGAAAATAGGGTAGAGGCACTGTCTAAGCTCAGCGTATTAGATGTTTGAGGCCATTTTTTTGGGACAAATGCTCATATAATTATCTTCGAAAGGAGGTATTCAGAGGGTAATCCTAATTATATGTTTGCATCGTTTATAGAGAGCATTGCATAATACGGCACTCGCTGCGTTATTATCGACATTCAGGCTTGGTCATTTACAAGAGTAAACTCCCTGCGCCCTCAGTCTCAATGCCTTGCGATTACCGCATTCTGCAAAGCTCCACAAAGAACAAGTAAAACTTGTCCTTTTGGAGACCATCGGGAGGTCTCTTATAGGGTGTAAGTTACTTACGTATTGGTTTGTATCAGCACAAAAAAAAGATGCCCCAATTTTCCCAAATTAGGACATCCGAATTAACACAATGATATGAAAAAAACTTAAGAGGTATCCCTACTGATTGAAGGGAATCAAATATTCTATGAGCAAAGGTAATGGTTCTCTTTTAATATACAAGGCCTATCATGAAATATTTGCTGACCTCGGAAGAATGATTGCGTATAGGCAAGTTGTACAGAGTTCCTACATCATTTTTATTCATTAGTCAAAATGATATAACGGTCTGAAATAAATTGGGAAAAAGATTATGTTGTTCTTGCTTTATGTGCCATTTTATTTAGCCTAAAAAGACAAAAAACTTTTTGCAGACTTGCAGAGAAAAGCCAAATAGGTCGGTTTTATCACATCTAAAGCGATTAATGTGCTTTGAGATGATGATTGTCTGCCTACCCTCATGGCGATAAGAACGTAGCGAGTACCGCACAATGCAATGGACTCAAATATGTATCTTTGCTACTATGAATAAATTGAATATAGCAGGGCAGAGCGTTATCCGCTTTGCCGATATAGAAGTCCTACGCTATCAGATTGATGGCTTTGAGGCTCTTCCCCTTAAGCGTAAGTTGCTTGTTTACCACTTGAGCCAAGCGACATTAGCAGGTAGGGATATTATTTTTGACCAGAATGGGCGTTATAACTTGCGCATTCGCCATATTCTAGAAACGATTTATACTCATTATGAGGGTGCGCGTGAGACAGATGAGTTTGTCGCTCTCGAGGAGTACCTGTATCGGGTATGGTTTGCTTCGGGCATACATCACCATTATGGCTGTGATAAGTTTGTTCCGAATTTCTCTCAGTCTTATCTAAGTGGGATTGTTGAGGGCTTGCAGAGGGAGCATGCTTTGCTTCTGGAGTATAGCCAAGACGAATTAGCTGATATTTACGCCGAGATATTTGACCCTACACGTTCACCCAAGAGTACTGAGCAGAGCGGAGAAGCAGACCTAGTAGAGGCAAGTAGCGTCAACTTCTACGACAGAGGAGTAGAGCAGAAGGCTGTGGAGGCTTATTATCAAGCCTTGCAAGATGAGGCTGACGAAGATGAGCGTCAGGCACCGCCTAGTTATGGCCTCAATAGCCGTATCGCACAAACAGCTGATGGCACGCTTTACGAGCAAGTGTACAAGCAAGGCGGTTTGTATGGCGAGGCGCTTTATCGTATTTCTGCACATCTTAAGGATGCTCTTGAGTATGTCGATACCGAGATGCAGGCCGAAGCCATTAAGTCTTTGCTAGCTTATTATCGCACGGGTAATCTTAAGCATTACAATGATTTCTGTATTAAGTGGGTGCAGGATACAGCCGTTTCGGTGGACTTTATCAATGGTTTCACAGAGGTATATGCAGACCCTCTTGGCTTGAAAGGTTCGTGGGAAGGTCTTGTGCACATTAAAAATCCTATCGCTAGTGAACGCACAGATAAAATCTGTCGTGAAGCTAAGTGGTTTGAAGAGCATGCCCCTATTGATGACCGCTTTAAGAAGGCTGAACCTAAGGGTATAAGTGCGTCTGTCGTAACCGTGGCGATGTTGGGCGGAGATAGCTATCCAGCAACGCCTATCGGGATTAACCTGCCTAATGCGGATTGGATTCGTGCTGAATATGGCTCGAAGAGCGTAACGATTGATAATATCCATGCGGCTTACAGAGAGGCTTCTCGTCATAATGGTATGGACGCAGCCTTTATTGCTGATGCCGAGGTGCGCGCTCTCCTTGAACGTTATGATGGACTTACAGACGAACTGCATACAGACCTACACGAGTGTTTGGGTCATGGTTCGGGGCAACTCAGTCCGGGTGTCTCGCCTGATGCGCTTGGGGCTTATGCTTCAGTCAATGAGGAAGCACGTGCCGACCTTTTCGCACTCTACTATATGGCTGATGAGCATTTGCTTGAATTAGGATTGCTTCCTGATGCCGATGCCTATAAGGCTTGCTATTATCGTTATCTCCTCAATGGTCTTGTAACGCAACTCGTGCGCATTCCTTTGGGCGCAAACATAGAAGAAGCGCACATGCGCAATCGTGCATTGATAGCGCGTTATGCACTTGAGCGAGGTGAGCAGGAGGGGACAATCGAACTGAATGGCTTAGACCTTAAGATTACTAATTATGAAGCCTTGCGTGGGTATTTCGCAGACTTACTCCGTGAAGTACAGCGCATGAAGAGTGAGGGCGATTTTGCCGCTTGCAAGCAAATGGTTGAGCGTTATGCCGTTCAGATAGATGCCGACCTGCATGAGGAAGTACTTAAGCGTTATAAAGCGCTTAATCTTGCTCCTTATAAGGGCTTTGTCAATCCTAAGATGACGCTAAGATACGAGGGCGAAGCGATTGTAGATGTAGAGCTTGATTACACAGAAGCTTATGCAGAGCAAATGCTCCGTTATAGTCGTGAGTACTGGACGCTACCGCTTAACCCAGTGCAAGAAGAGCGACTACGTGACCCACGTCCCTCAGCTAAGACCCTAGAGAAAGCGAAAGAATTGCGTGCGAAGCTTAGGCACTCTATGGACGGAGTTATTTCGACTTCGATGAGAGATAAGGGGCTTGACTACGGCATTAACTTCGGGCTAACGATGGAATTTATCGTTCGCCTAGCGAAAGAACTTGGCGAAGATGGCTTATTAGCAAGCTATTTGCTTAGTCGTGATGTGCGTGAGTTACAGCTTATCGGGCAACAGATATATCCTGCATCATGCTTGAATTTCTCTATTGCAACGGCTTTAGCTGAGCGTTCGATGCCTAACCCCGAGCTGCGTGACTGCCTATGTAAGCACCTCTTTGATAGGAATACGATGCTTCCGCAGTATGCTCTTGCTTGGCTAACGCAAGCCCGTTATAAGGATTTGTCTACGATTGCTTACACGACCTTGGCACGTCATTTTACCTTTGGGTATAAGTTTGCTCACAAGAGTTGGGAGCAATGTTTGCTTCGCTGTGCCTTCAAGACGCTAGACGAAGATGCGCCTTATATGACGAGTGAGCAACGTGCCGCCTTGCTGATGCTCAAGCGTTGGGGACGTAGTGATAAGGATATTCAAGCGCAAATCCTGCAGGCACCTGAGTTCGTGCGCTGGGAAACTTCTGGCTCGTGTCTCTTTGGCGAATATGTAGACGATATAAAGTTTGAGTTCAGCTATGAAGGCTAGTTAG
>RBKG01000023.1 GCA_003640335.1 Porphyromonas sp. | reverse complement strand
GTATCTTTGATGGCATGACCAAAGGTTTCTTAAGCGAAGAAGCCCAACTATTAGGCGTGGAGAGTCGCACTTCTTCGCCCGTACGCATACCAAGACTGCACGAAGGCGAACAAAAATATCAGCACGTTGAAACGCCCGGACTATTCCCTGCCGGCGAAGGCGCAGGCTATGCTGGAGGTATCGTCTCAGCTGCTATTGACGGAGAGAATGTTGCATTAGCTCTATCGGCCTACATCCTAAGACAAAAGATTTAATTTAAGTTAATTCAGAATACAATGAAGATTGTCTACTGCATACAAGGCATGTATAAAACAGGTGGGATTGAACGCGTCGTAAGTATGAAGGCAAACTACTTAGTCCAGCATGGTTATGACGTTACTATTATTACCACTGACCAAGAAGATAGACCTTATTTCTTCCCCATAGATGAGCGCGTCAAGCGTATTGACTTAGGTCTAGACTACGGTAAGCTGGACTATCTCCCCTCTTATAAGCGTCTTTGGCATACACGACTGAAGCGTAAAGAACATAAAGCCCTACTCGAACAGACACTCAAGCGAGAGCAGGCAGACATCTGCGTTTCTGTTGGCTTCCAAGATGAAGATATTCTACCAAGTCTTCAAGACGGAAGCCGCAAAATCTTAGAGGACCATACTTCGCGTTCAGCATTTATTTTAATGTATCCGCCCCAGCAGAAGTTTAAACGCTTATTGGGTCATCTGAGAATTAAGCTTAGAGAACGCTTAGCCGCTAAATATGATTGCTTCGTTATCTTAACAGAAACAGAGAAAACTGAATGGCAAGGGATTTCACACATAGAAGTTATTCCCAATGCCAACCCTCTTACATCGAATAAGCAAACCGATGTAGTTTCTTCCCGTAAGATTATGGCTGCTGGACGAATGGAATATGTTAAGAACTTTATTGAGCTCATTGATATTTGGTCAAAAGTAGCACCTTCTCACCCCGATTGGCATCTCTCTATCTATGGAGATGGATGGATGTTCCCCTTCATTCAACAAAGGATTACAAAATACGGACTAGAGGCACAAACTACTTTAGAGGGTGCGTCTAACGATATGGCAAGCGCATACGCTCAGTCAAGTATTTGTGTAGTAACATCACATTTTGAAGGATTATCTATGATACTTGTTGAAGCACAAACAATGGGCTTGCCTGTTGTTAGCTATGCTTGCCCAAGTGGTCCTAAGGATATTATCCAAGATGGTGTAAATGGCTTTCTTGTTGCTCCATATAACCAAGAAGCTTTCGCTGAACGTCTAGATAAACTTATCAACGATGCCGACTTACGAGTACGTATGGGCGAAGAGGGACGCAGACTCTCGCAACGCTATACTCCAGAAGTCATAATGGCTAAGTGGGAAAAGCTATTCGCTCAACTAACTTCCTCAAAGAAATAGTAGAAACCTATATAATAGAAAAGGGGCTATCACAAGCATGCTTGTGATAGCCCCTAAATCTTTGTGTGGCGCTTAGCCTTACTTAATCAAAAGCGACTGACTGCGCTGAATGAACTTAGCTAATGCTTCGCCTGTCAATAGTCCACTACCAAGTAGAGCTAAGTCAATAAGCTGGCCTACTAGGTCATTACCTGCACCATAAGCCTTCAATTCGGCTGTAATCTTACCTTCCAATTCGGCTTGCTTGTGTGCTAGGCTATCTAATTCCTCCTTATCGGCTGCACTAATTTCCTCTTCCTGCTTACCCTCTTGAGCCTTACGAGCTGTCTCTACGGCCTCCGTCTGAGCCTTAAGTTCGCTACGGAGAGAAGCCAATTCGCCCTCAAGAGCGGCACCTTCTTCGCTAAGCACTCTCTTCACTAGAGGGTGGTCTGCGTTCAGAACGACATTGAAGCTCTCAGGCATTTCGCCATAGAAGGACATACCCGGTTGCATACGAGCCATTTCCTGCATACGGCGCATCCATTCGCCTTGCGTAATGAGAACAGCATCAGCTTGCTCACCAAGAGACTCTATCTGAACGTGGTAATTCTTCTTAGCCTCCTCAGGCAAACGTCCCGTAAAGATATGAGTTAGCTTAGTCTGTTCTTCCGCAGAGAGGCTCACAGAAGCAGCGTCTTCCTTAACGATAATACGGCTAATAGAGTCCGAGTCTACACGCACAAAACGAGTCTTTTCTAACTTCTGCTCTAACTGACCTACCGCATGCACATCAAGAGGACCGTCCATTAGGAGCACAGAGTAACCCTTATCCTTAGCACGTTGGATATGGCTATAAAGCGCATCCTTATTATCAGCATAAAGGATTACGAGGTTGCCATCTTTATCCGTTTGTTCGCTTGTGATGAGGGTCTTATATTCTTCTATTGTGTACTTCTTACCTTCGACATCAGTCAAGAGCACAAACTTCTGCGCTCTATCGTAGAACTTCTCATCGCTGAGCATACCATACTGAACGAAGACCTTAAGGCTATCCCACTTTTCCTCAAAGAGTGCACGTTCATTGCGGAAGATTTCGTCTAGACGGTCTGCAACCTTCTTCGTGATATGGTTGCTAATCTTCTTCACCTGAGCATCGCTCTGTAGGTACGAACGAGATACGTTCAGCGGAATATCTGGACTATCGATAACCCCGTGCAAGAGTGTCAGATATTCAGGTACAATGCCATCAACCTCTTCTGTTACAAAAACCTGATTGCAGTAGAGCTGAATCTTATTACGTTGCAGCTCCATCTGATTCTTGATTTTAGGGAAATAAAGAATACCTGTTAGGTTAAATGGATAATCAACATTTAGATGAATCCAAAATAATGGTTCTTCAAATTGATTTGGATAAAGTTGGCGATAGAAGTTCTTATAATCTTCATCTGTGAGTTCGCTAGGCTTCTTCGTCCACGCAGGGTGCGTATCATTAACCTGATTGTCCTCTTCGGTATCCTCCATCTTGCCATCCTTCCACTCTTGCTTCTTACCGAAGATTACAGGAATGGTTAGGAACTTACAATACTTATTGAGCAATGTTTGGATGCGGTCCTTAGCCAAGAATTCACGGCTTTCATCGTCAATATGTAGGACAATATCCGTACCACGGTCAGCCTTATCTACCTCCTCTAATGTATATTCAGGCGAACCATCACAGCTCCATTTTACTGCGCTCGCACCTTCTTTATAGCTCTTCGTGATAATATCCACTTGCTTAGATACCATAAATGAAGAGTAGAAGCCAAGACCAAAGTGTCCGATGATAGCCACCTTGTCATCCTTATACTTGTCAAGGAATTCCTCTGCTCCCGAGAACGCAATCTGATTGATATACTTATCCACTTCCTCAGCAGTCATACCGATACCACGGTCGCTGATTGTAATCGTGCCTGCAGCCTCGTCAATAGAGATACTTACCTTAAGGTCGCCTAGCTCGCCCTTAAACTCACCCACACTAGAGAGCGCACGTAGTTTTTGGCTCGCATCTACAGCGTTGCTGACAAGCTCACGCAAGAATATATCATGTTCGCTGTAAAGAAACTTCTTGATAACGGGAAATATATTCTCACTCGTTACCCCAATTTTTCCATTCTTACTCATACTATGTTTATTTATTTTTTTTGCATCTATCCCAATAAATTACAAAAGTAGTGCCAAGGGGGGATTACGATATATTAGGCTGTCGTTTTGTCGCAATAACAGAATGAG
>RBKG01000052.1 GCA_003640335.1 Porphyromonas sp. | reverse complement strand
AGTAAACTCCCTGCGCCCTCAATCTCAATGCCTTGCGATTACCGCATTCTGCAAAGCCCCACTAAGGAACGCTCCGTAACATAAAAGTAAAGGCTGTATCAAGTGATTTTGATACAGCCTTTACTTTTACATCTCTAGTAGCTATCTACATGTGATATGGAAGCATGCTTGTTTGTATTCGTATTTAACATAGCATAGCTGCTTAGTATGGTAATCTCGAAGTACCTCTGCAAGGATATTCTTAAGAGCTTCTTCTTCAACATCTATTCGCTGACGAGGGTCAAAGAAACGACGATAAGTAATATCGAATGTCGTACCATAGCGGTGGCAACTATTTGCCGAGGCATTACCGTTGAAGCGTCTAAGCTCCGACAAATCCTCCTCTGTACGCAAGACAGATGTTACCACCAAGTCATAACGAGGATAACCCTTAACGAGTAAGGAGTCTTGAAAGCTCTTAGCTATTGAGCTAATAAGTCTAGCGGCACGAGGAATAAGCAAAGGCACAGAATGTGTCATTTGGTCGCTCATGCAGAGATTACTTAATGACGAAATATCTTCAAGTTTATCTCCTAAACTGATTGATGCTCGCCTATCACTAATAGGCTTAATGCCCAGCAGTTCGGCTGTAGCTAATTGCTCAGGATTAAGGTCATTAAAAACGTCTTTTAGCTCGGCTACTCCACGAGGACGCTCTTGACTTTTGCTTACTTCGCGTAGCGGCTTGTGTATCACACTCAAGGCACCATCAACATAACGAGCATGCTTATATACAGGGTGATTACCTGCTGGAGCTGACCACTTCGCTTTACCGATTACATTATCCTTAGGGGCTTGGCAGTGCCTAAATAGCGGAAAGCTCAAGAGCAAGGCCACAAATGGATAAGCAAGCAACACCCAATAACGGTACTGCTTGCTTAATTTATTCAAACGACTATACAGTCTTTTGAGATACATAACTCCGCTTAGAGTTGTTCAATTTCTTTTATCCACGCAGAGGCAACAGCATCACTAGGCATGCGCCAGTCCCCACGAGGCGATAAGCTAATACGGCTTACCTTAGGTCCATCAGGCATACAGTTGCGCTTAAACTGTTGCTGGAAGAAACGGCGATAGAAGACCGTCATCCAATGCTTAATCTCGTCATGGCTATATTTGCCTTGAAAAGCTACGCTCGCCAAATAGTGAATTTTACTTGGACGGTAACCATAAGCCAAGAAGTTGTACATCACGAAGTCATGCAATTCGTATGGTCCTACAAGGTCTTCTGTCTGCTGCGTAATCGCTCCAGCTTGGTCTACGGGCTTTAGTTCAGGACTTATCGGCGTATCTAAAATATCCGTAAGAACTTCCTTTAGATTTGTTCCTAGGCGGTTACTTTCTCCGATATAGCGCACAATATGCTGAATACTTGTCTTCGGCAAACCAGCATTAACTGAATACATGCTCATGTGGTCACCATTGAAAGTACACCAGCCAAGAGCCAACTCACTCATATCGCCTGTACCGATGACAAAGCCACCTTCTTGCCCCGCTATATCCATCAATATCTGCGTTCTCTCGCGTGCTTGAGCATTCTCGTACGTAAGGTCCTGCGTGCTAGCATCATGACCAATATCTTGGAAGTGCTGCATGACCGCCGGCGTAATATCAATCTCTCTAGATGTAATACCTAGAAGTTCCATAAGCTTATGGGCATTTGTGCGCGTACGCTTACTTGTTCCTAAACCGGGCATAGTAACCCCGATGATACCCTCACGAGGCAAGCCCATAAAGTCAAAAGTAGCCACAGTACTCAAAAGAGCTAGCGTAGAGTCAAGACCGCCCGAGATACCGATTACAACCTTCTTTGCTCCAGTATGACGTAGTCTTTGGCTAAGCGCACAAACGACAATATCTACAACCTCAGCGCAACGCTCTTCTCTCTGCTCCTTAGGCAAGAATGGATTAGGTTCAATCTCTCGTGTAATATCTGAAGACCCCTCTTCACTACGCAATGCAAATGGAATTTCTGTCAAGAGTCCTCGCTGAGTATTATTGCTGACAGAGGCACGGAAACTACTATTCTGCAAGCGTTCACTACGGATACGGCTTACATCGATATCATTTATCAATAGTCTTTCCTCATATACGAAGCGAGGCATTTCGCTCATGATGCGTCCGATTTCTGCAATAAAGGCTTTGCCCGTAAAGACAGTATCCGTACTACTTTCACCTGAACCGCACGAGCAATAGACATAGCCACATAGATTTTGACTGCTTAAACCACTGATTAGGCTACGCAGATAGTTATGCTTGCCTATGCTCTCATTACTTGCAGACAGATTGAAGATGATATGCGCTCCATACATAGCCAAGCGTGTACCCGGCGTGTAAGGCGTCCACATATCCTCACAAATCTCAATACCAATAGCAAGTAAGCCTGAGCGGAAAAGTAAGTTATGACCAATAGGCACCTCCACGCCGCCAATATCAGCAATCGTAAACTGAAGGTCTCGGCTAGGAGAGAACCATCGTGCTTCTTGGAACTCTCTATAATTAGGAAGATAAGTCTTAGGAATAGCACCAAGGATTTTACCCGACTGAAAGGCTACGGCTGCATTAAATAGCTTCTCCTCTACACGCACAGGCATACCGACAAGTACCAAAGCATGAGTATGAGCAGTACGCTCAACGAGTCGAAGCAGAGCACGCTCAGCCTCCTCTATGAGGAAAGGTTGTAGGAAAAGGTCGCTACAAGTATAGCCCGTGATACACAGCTCAGGGAACGTAATAATCTCAACACCCTTGCTATCAGCATCGAGTATCATGCTCTCAATGCGTTCTACATTGTATCCACAGTCAGCTACTCGGACGAAAGGAACAGCTGCTGCTACCTTGACAAATCCGTGTTTCATATCTTATAATCTAATGTTTCTTAAAGTAAATTACCGCAATAATCCTAATTCAATAGAATTAGTCGGCGTATCAATTATTATTGAATTCTATGCTCCTTAGTGAGCCAGCACATATTTGTAGATGATAACACCTCTCTGCTCTCCTGCCCCCTCTTGAGCATTAAATTTTGTTTGTTTGGCTGCTCGTATAGCCTCTGCACGTACAGCAGGGTCTGCTATATCCGAACCAGCAGGGCGCACACTAGCACTAGTTACCACACCTGCACTATTAACCTCAATAGCGATAACGAGCTTACCTTCAATAGCCTTATTCGTTCTTGGCATAGCAGGCACTCCACCATTACTTATAATAGTACGCCCACTTAGGCTAAACGAACCGCCTACGGCTCCACTCGGATTACCTTGGTTGCCCGTACCTGAGCCATTCCCATGGCTCGTATTCTTGCCCTTACCTGCTCCAAAAGCACCAGCTACACTATTACCTACAAGACGCTTCTTCTCTTCTTGTTCTTTGCGTAGACGCTCAGCCTCGGCTTGTCGCCTAGCCTCTTCTTCGGCTGCTCTACGTGCTTCTGCCGCCTTAAGAGCTTGTTTCTTTTGCTCCTCTTGCATGCGAAGACTCTCCTCATGTTGTTGAGTCTGTATAGGCTGAGCAGGTGTAGGCGATGCTATAGGTTTCTGCTTAGGTTGAGGAGTAGGCACTTTAGGCTGAACCTTGGGCTGAGGGCTTGGACGCTCTACAACCTGCGGTTCTGGCTGCGGTTGCTCTGCCACTTCATTACCCTCTTGCTTAAGACCTTCTGGCTCTTCATCGC
>RBKG01000168.1 GCA_003640335.1 Porphyromonas sp. | reverse complement strand
GCCATACGCTTGTAACCAGCATAGCGCCACTGAGAATTCTTCTTGGCTTCTTCAAAGAGTTCAATGGCCTCTGTTGGGTAAGCCTTCTCTAGTGATGCGTAACGAACTTCACCGCGGAGGAATGGAATGAATTCATCCCATTTAGGTTCCTTACTATCTAGTGTGAATGGATTCTTACCTTCATCTTCGAGTGCTGGGTTGTAACGCCATAGATGCCAGTAACCGCTAGATACGGCATTGATCTCTTCGCGCTGTGCCTTACCCATACCAGCCTTGATACCATGAGAGATACAAGGAGAGTAAGCTATGATAACTGATGGTCCGTCGTAAGCTTCTGCCTCACGAATAGCCTTCAATGTTTGTGCAGGGTTAGCACTCATTGCTACTTGAGCTACGTAAACATAACCATAAGTAGTTGCAATCATTCCGAGGTCTTTCTTACGCACACGCTTACCTGCAGCTGCAAACTTAGCAACAGCTCCGATAGGTGTACTCTTAGAACTTTGTCCACCAGTATTAGAGTAGATTTCGGTATCAAGAACAAGGATATTAACGTTCTTACCAGACGCAATGACGTGGTCAAGACCACCAAAGCCAATATCATAAGCCCAACCGTCACCACCAATAATCCACTGACTACGCTTGATGAAGTACTTGCTGAGATCGCTTAGCTGTCTGCAAATAGGACAATCCTTACCAGAAATTATAGGCTTGATAGCATCCGCAAGGCTCTTAGCTTTCGCTGCATCTTCACGGTTATCAATCCATTCTTGTAGGAGAGATTTCAACTCTTCGTGTTGAACTTCTTCATTAGCGACAGTTTCCTTGGCAATGCGTACAAGACGTTCACGCATCTTTTCATAACCAAGATACATACCTAGACCAAACTCTGCATTGTCTTCGAAAAGTGAGTTTGCCCATGCTGGACCTTCACCACGTTCGTTCACTGTATATGGTGTAGATGGAGCAGAACCAGAGTAGATAGAAGAACAACCCGTAGCATTTGCTACCATCTGACGATCACCAAAGAGCTGTGTGATAAGCTTTACATAAGGTGTTTCACCGCAACCTGCACAAGCTCCAGAGAACTCAAATAGAGGTGTAGCAAACTGAGAGTTCTTAACATTGCTAGTTGTATCTACAAGATGAGCCTTACTTGTAACATCGGCAAGAAGCTTATCCCAATTGTCTTGTTCTGGATACTGACTTTCGATAGGCTTCATTTCTAGAGCCTTACCATTCTTGTTTCCTGGACATACGTCTACGCAGTTCATACAGCCAAGACAGTCAAGTACATTCACCTGGATACGGAATGTCATATCTGTGAATGTCTTACCAATAGCCTTAAGTCCTACTACACCCGTTTTGCTCTGTTCTTCTTGAGTCATTACAAATGGACGGATAGTAGCGTGAGGACATACGTATGCACACTGGTTACACTGGATACAGTTTTCAGCAGTCCATTCAGGAACAAGAGCAGCTACACCACGCTTTTCATAAGCTGCTGTACCATTTTCAAAGGTACCATCTTCTCTTCCCTTGAATACAGAAACAGGTAGGCTGTCTCCATCTTGAGCATTGATTGGACGTACAATCTTTGCAATAAATTCAGTGTCATTGCTATGAGCATCTACGACATCATCAGGAAGGTTAGCCCATTCAGGGTTTACAGGTACTTCAATTACATCAGCACCACGATCTACAGCTGCAAAGTTTTTATTGACAACATCTTCTCCCTTCTTACCATAGCTCTTAACAATAGCTTTCTTCATCTTTTCTACAGCAAGATCGTAAGGAATTACACCTGAAATCTTGAAGAAGGCTGACTGTAAGATTGTATTTGTTCTGTTACCAAGACCAATTTCGCGAGCAATACCTGTAGCATCAATCATGTAGAACTTGATGTTATTCTTAGCTAGGTAGCGCTTAACCTTGTTAGGCAGATGCTTTTCAACTTCATCAAGAGACCAAATTGAATTTAAGAGGAATGTACCATTCTTCTTAAGACCACGAGTAACATCGTATAGACGTAGGTATGCAGGTACGTGACAAGCAACAAAGTTTGGTGTTACAACGAGGTAAGTTGAACGGATTTGGTTGTCACCAAAACGAAGGTGCGAACAAGTGAAACCACCAGACTTCTTTGAGTCATAAGCAAAGTATGCTTGGCAATACTTGTTTGTGTTGTCACCGATAATCTTTACTGAGTTCTTGTTAGCTCCAACAGTACCGTCAGCACCAAGACCGTAGAACTTAGCTTCGTACATGCCATTATCGTCGAAGATAACATCTTCACGTTCTGGAAGAGATGTGAAGGTAATGTCATCAACGATACCGACAGTGAAGTGATCCTTAGGCATAGGAAGCTCAAGGTTCTCATACACAGACATGATATGCGCAGGAGTTGTATCCTTAGAGGATAGACCGTAACGACCACCAACGATAAGAGGAGCATTTTCTACTCCATAGTAGCAACTCTTAACATCAAGGTATAGAGGTTCGCCATCAGCTCCAGGTTCTTTAGTACGATCAAGTACTGCAATGCGCTTAACACTCTTAGGCATAGCTGCAAGGAAGTGCTTTGCGCTGAATGGACGGTATAGGTGCACACTTAGTAGACCCACTTTCTTCCCTTGAGCGGCAAGGTGGTCAATAACTTCACGAATAGCTTCCGTTACAGAACCCATAGCGATGATTACATTCTCAGCATCTTCTGCACCATAGTAATCAAAGAGGTGATAGTGGCGACCTGTTACAGTAGCAAGCTTATCCATATAATCCTGAACAATCTCAGGAATTGCTGAATAGAATGGGTTGGCTGCCTCACGATGCTGGAAGTAAACATCAGGGTTTTCTGCCATACCTCTAGATACTGGCTTTTCAGGATTTAGACCTCGTTCACGGAATTCATTGAGTGCATCCCAATCAATAAACTGAGCTAGGTCCTCATTCTCAAGCATTTCAATCTTTTGAATTTCATGAGAAGTACGGAAGCCATCAAAGAAATGAATGAATGGAACGCGGCTAGTTATTGTAGCTAGGTGCGCTACACCAGCGAGGTCCATCACCTCTTGTACGGAACCAGTACAAAGCTGAGCAAAGCCAGTAGGACGAGCTGCCATCACATCTTGGTGGTCACCAAAGATAGACAGAGCATGAGTCGCAATACTACGAGCCGATACGTGGAATACTGTAGGAAGAAGCTCCCCAGCAATCTTATACATGTTTGGTAGCATCAGCAGAAGACCCTGAGATGCCGTGTAAGTGGTTGTAAGTACACCTGTTTGTAGTGAGCCGTGTACAGCACCAGCAGCACCAGCTTCACTCTGCATTTCTTCTACTAATACAGTTTCTCCGAAGATGTTCTTTCTTCCTTGTGCTGCCCATTCATCGACATATTCAGACATAGTCGAAGAAGGTGTAATAGGATAGATGCAAGCTACTTCGCTGAACATATACGAGATATGAGCAGCGGCCTGATTCCCATCACATGTAAGGAACTTCTTTTCTTTAGCCATTGGAGTAATCCAGTTTATATGATAAATTTTATTTGTTGTAGTATAACCCCTAATACCTATTTATAGGGGGTAGATACACATAGATAGGTATACCATAGCGGTACAAATCTAGGTAATCATACCTAATTAACCGCAGTGCATACCTAATTGTTGTTAGCAAAGGTAATGAATAAATCTTATGGAAAAAATAAATTATTCGTTA
>RBKG01000060.1 GCA_003640335.1 Porphyromonas sp. | reverse complement strand
ACAATCTTACCTCTCAATCGCTTAGGCTCAATCTGTCCCTCTGCGATTGTACCACCTTTAGCAACATAGAGCACTTTCCTCATATTGTTGTTACGACCCCACGCACGCACTTTTTCCTCCAAGTGTTTCCAAATACCGGCATTATGGCTTTGCAACTGAGGGCTCACATTAGAGTAATAGAATGTCTGCTTATTGGCTTCCTTACTGCTTACTCTATCTTCTGAAGCCACCATGTGACCACGGCTATAACCCGAACCCTTAAAATCAGCTTCTGTCGAAAGCGATTGCGGTAACTTAGGGTCCCACATCCATGTATCCATACGCCCAACGACATCTCGGCTATTATCCTCATCAAAAGTAAAGGCTACCCAACGGCAATGATGTTTATCAGCATCATACTCCAAAGAATAATTAACCGACTCCCCTACCATATGGGTAACAAAGTATTGACCTTTCTCTCGACTTAGCTTAGGCAATTCTAGTCTATCAGTAACACTTGCAGGATAATCAACAGTGCTCAATGAAGCATCATCATTCTGAGCGTTGCTAACAGCACTTAATCCTTCTTTGAAACCACTCTTAAAGCCCGACACTTCTCCCTGAACTAGTTCCTCTACAGTACCTATTGGGTCACCACCATTCTTATAATTACGATAACCCCATATCCCTAAAGCAACACAACCTAAGATGATAATATTCTTTATTTTCATTCGTTCCGTTTTAGACGCTACAAAGGTAATGATAATTGTTTGTGCGTAACTGCTGATGTAAGTACACGTGTTTACCGATGTACTTACGCGTAAACACTTCTGTAAGTACGCGCACTTAAATTTGTAAGTACGTAGTACTTTCTGGAGACTTCAGCTGTAGTCTGTACAAACTACACGTGTAGTCTCTTCAAACTTCAGCCGTAGTTTGTACAGACTTCGCCGTGGTTTTGAGAATAGGTAAAGCACAGAGTATTTTCTCTTCGTTCGTTTAGGCATTTCAATGAGTCAAATATGCAAGGATAATTATCTAAAAATACAAACTCATTTGCTCTGTCTTATCATAAACATTTCACTCATTCGTTAGTAATATACTATCTTTGTACCTATTATGTAAGTACCACACTCTAATGAGTATGGTGCATCAGGCGAAACGCTTACTACTCTATATGTTGAAAAAGCTATTCATACTTGCCAGCTTAACAGCTGCACTCAGCTCTTGTGGAGAGTATTATCAAGTTCAGAAGTCTCAAGATATATCTGAACGATATTCTTTTGCTAAGAAAAGCTATAACGAGCAACGTTATGGTCGAGTTATCACACTCTTAGAGGACCTCATTCCTAGTCTATCGGGAACAACAGAAGGTCCACAAAGCACTTTCCTACTTGCAGATAGCTACTTCCATGCCAAAAGAGAAACCGAAGCGGCTCAATACTTTAAAACTTATTACACAAGTTACCCTAAGGGAGAACAAATCGAAGAAGCTCGCTACAAGGCTGGCTACTGCAACTATCTCGCTTCGCCCGAACCTCGTCTTGACCAAAGTGCGACCATTAACGCCATACAAGACTTACAGAACTATCTTGAGTATTACCCTCAAGGAGCTTACCGTAAGGATGTTGAGCGTATGCTCTTTGACCTACAAGATAAACTGGCCGAGAAGGAACTATTATCAGCAAAGTTGTACTACAACCTTGGTCTTTATCTAGGAAACAACTATGAGAGTAGCATCATTACAGCTCAAAATGCAATTAAGGATTATCCTTACAGCAAGCACAAAGAAGAGTTGATGTTCCTCATTCTCAAGGCCAAGAGTGAAGAAGCTTCTCTCAGCGTCCTAGAGAAACAGCAAGAGCGTGTGCGTGAAGCGATAGACCACTATTACAATTATATCAACATCTTCCCAGAGGGACGCAACCTCAAAGAAGCAACAGCTCTATATGAGAAGATGAACAAGATACTTATTAAGGAATAATAAATACACAATATGGATTTAAAGCGCAAGAACATTCCCAACAACACAATTAGCCGCGACATGGTAAGCCTTAGTGCTGACACTGGCAATGTCTATGAAACTGTAATGGTTATTGCTAAGCGTGCTAATCAGATTGGGCAGGAACTGAAAGTCGAACTAAACAACAAGCTCGAAGAGTTCCAAACACTGACAAGTGATGATAACCCAATGATGGAAGAGAGCGAACAAATGGAAGTCTCTCGTAAGTATGAGCGCATGCCTAAGCCAACGCTTATTGCGGCTAAGGAATACGAAGATGGTGCTCTATACCACAATGTCGCTGGTCGTAAGCGTTAATCACTAGAACCTATGTGGCAACGTATCCAGACTGTATGGTGGATACTCTCTATCCTCTGCATTGCATTATTCGCAACTCAAGACTTACTGCTTTTCACCCCTAACGGAGAGAGCATACCAAGTTTTGTACTGCGTAGCTATGGCTTGGTGGAGATTGCATCCGATACGACCATCAAAAGTTCGTACTCACTCCTAATTATAGAGGCAATAAGCATAATTATTAGCCTAACAAGCATCTTCATCTACAAGATGAGAGCTTTTCAGATTAGGCTAAGCATACTTAATGCCTTTGTCCTTCTTGGGCTTGTAGGTATGATTGCTTACCTTGGCTTTGACTTCCAATCGGCAGGCGCCTCTTTGGGCATCAAAGTATGGTTAGCATTACCTTTCATCTCAATTATCTTTCAGGCATTAGCCGCACAAGGGGTGATTAAAGACGAACTAATTATCCGCATGAGTAACCGCCTACGCTAGGGTACTCAAGCAATGATTTGAATTAAACAACAAACTATAACTTAATAAACCTTTCATATACATAAAATGGGAAGAGTGCTTATTATTGGTGCCGGTGGAGTAGGCACAGTAGTAGCCAAGAAGGTCGCTCAGAATAGCGACATCTTCACAGATATAATGCTGGCTAGCCGTACTAAGAGCAAATGTGATAAGATTGCTAGCGAGATTACCAACGTCAAGATACAGACAGCTGCTGTCGATGCGGACAATGTAGCGGAACTAGTAGCACTCATGCGTGAGTTTAAGCCTGATTTGTGTATCAACGTTGCTCTCCCTTACCAAGACCTTCATATCATGGATGCTTGTCTAGAAGCAGGTGTTCATTACCTTGATACAGCTAACTACGAACCACTAGATGAAGCTAAGTTTGAGTACAGCTGGCAGTGGGCTTATCAAGAGAAGTTCCGTGAAGCAGGTCTTACGGCAATTCTTGGTTGTGGCTTTGACCCAGGAGTAACAGGCGTATTTACTGCTCATGCAGCTAAGCACCACTTCGATGAAATCCATTACCTCGATATCGTAGACTGTAATGGTGGTGACCACCACAAAGCATTTGCGACTAACTTCAACCCTGAAATCAACATCCGCGAGATTACTCAAAAGGGTAAGTACTGGGAAAATGGTCAGTGGGTAGAAACAGAGCCTCAGGAAATCCACCTACCTCTTACCTACCCAAGCATTGGGGTACGTGAGAGCTACCTCCTTTACCACGAAGAACTCGAGTCGCTTGTTAAGAACTTCCCTACAATCAAGCGTGCACGCTTCTGGATGACTTTCGGGCAGGAATACTTAACACACCTACGAGTAATGCAAAACATCGGTATTACACGTATCGACCCTATTATGTATAATGGTGTAGAGATTGTTCCAATCCAATTCCTTAAGGCAATCCTACCTAACCCAGGCGAACTTGGAGAAAACTATACAGGCGAAACATCTATCGGTTGCCGTATACGTGGTCTTAAGGATGGCAAGGAGCAGACTTACTATGTATGGAACAACTGTAGCCACCAAGCAGCATACCAAGAAACAGGAGCTCAGGGCGTAAGTTATACAACTGGTGTACCTGCTACAATCGGAGCTATCATGTTCATGAAGGGTCTATGGAAGAAGGCTGGAGTTTACAATGTAGAAGAGTTTGACCCAGATCCATTCATGGCAGAACTTATGAAGCAAGGTCTTCCATGGGAAGAGCAGTTCGGAGGTAACCTCGAGCTCTAATGCTCCGTCAAACATTTACACAAACAATAAGGCTGTTGCAGAGAACTGCAACAGCCTTTTTTATTATGCCTTATATTGACTCTCGTAGCTGCTTCAGCGAGCTCCAACTAGTTTAGCGAAGAGTTCCTCCCATTGGTGCATCACAGCATCTAAAGAAAAACGTTCTGAGTTTTTCTCGGCATTATCCCCCATACGCTTACGTAAGGATTCATCCTCAATCAACCTTCTCAATGCTTTTGAATAAGCTACCTTATCATGCATAGGAATTAAGAAGCCATCTTCTCCATCCTTTATAATATCGCTTGGACCACAAGGACAATCATAGGCGACTAGAGGTAATCCAATAGAGGCTGCTTCAACAAGAACTAAACCAAAGCTTTCAAATACGGAGGTCATTGCATAAACCGAAGCTCCACAATAGTGCTCTTGAATCTTATTGGTAAATGGGAGTAGCTCAACCTGAGCTTCCAATCCATACTTTTGTATAGCACGACAAATAGCCTCTTTCTCATAACCATCTCCCACAATACGTAAAGTCCAATCTGGATAATCTTTAGCTATCATCGCCCAAATTTCAACCAACTCAGTGAAATTCTTTTCTATACCTAGACGCCCTACAGCTAAAACTACTTTATCCGTTAGAGGAGACATTTTCTCTGAAAAGACTGTTATTGGATTTGGAATGACTGCAGTATTCATTAAGCCCTTATAACCTTGCCTATCTCGTTCTGTAAGGAGTACCGAGCAATCAAACTTACGAGCTAAATCTATCTTATGATGTGCAACCCATTTGAAGAATGCCAGACGCGTCCAATGCTTCAATTTATCTAGCAAACTAGGATACTCTATTCCCCTGTAGTAGAGATTATGCTGAGCTAGTTCATAGTGGAGATAACCATGCCTTTCAAGGACTTTTTTACTTCCATCTTTAATTCTATAAAGGAATTCTGCTTCATGCCAACCTGCAGCTACCGCTATATCAGGTTTGATTTCATTGAATAGTCTATTTAACTCAGCCTCATGCTTCTTATAGCGGGGTCTATTACGTAGTGCAATAGTTAGCCTATTAATTTGACCAGGCTCTTCATAGCCCAAACCTAAATCAACATGCTTGATACGCTCATCTAAGCGGAAATAAGAAGGCTTACCAAAATGACCTGTGGTTATTAAGTAAACTTCATAACCATGACTAGCAAGCCAATTCATCTTAACTGAGGTAACTCTTTCTATTCCTCCTGTTGAATATGTCCCGAAAAGACAATATGCTATTTTCATATCTGTATTCTTCAACTTGTCTTGTTTTCTTTCTTACGCACCTAATGCGCTTGGTATTGCTTGGCGTAGTCTTCAAAACTAATTCGGTAATCGCAACCTTCTCGATAAGCACTACAGCCATAGCATGTTCGCCCTCGTATGATAGAGCCTCGACCACACTTAGGACAGATGGGAGCATTAGGACTTGTCGCTACCGCTGTAGGTGCTGTAGGAGGCATGGGCTTAGGACGTAAGATATCCCACACAACGGCATGTACCATCTCTTTCAATTCTGCTAGGAAGGACGATGCCTCTATCGCACCATGCTCAATCTGACGAAGTTTGTATTCCCATTGCCCCGTAAGCTCTGCACTCTTAAGGATATCGGACTGTATCGTCTCAATAAGTTGCACTCCAATCTCAGTAGCCTTGATAGAAGAACGCTTTTCCTTAACAATATACTTGCGTTTGAAAAGAGTCTCTATTATATTAGCTCTTGTAGAAGGTCGTCCGATACCATTCTCTTTCATCGCATCTCGCAGTTCCTCATTCTCCACTAACTTACCGGCAGTTTCCATAGCACGGAGCAAAGTCGCTTCGGTATAGAGCTTCGGTGGCTGTGTTTGCTTTTCCTTAAGCAGTGGTTCGTGCGGTCCCGTTTCTCCAACTTCAAAAGTAGGAAGGCTCTGCCCTTCTTCCTTATCTTCGCCTGGCTTATCCTCCTCAGGTTCGCTACCTGCTTGCGTGAATATCGTTCGCCAGCCGGGGCTAAGAATTTCCTTACCCACAGCCTTAAACTTAACCTTATCGGCTTGCCCTAGTACCGTCGTAGTACTGAAAATACAATCAGGATAAAAGGCTGCTATAAAATGCCTAGCAATCAAATCAAAAACCTTCTGCTCCTTATCGGACAAGCCGTGCACAGGCTGTCCCGTAGGGATAATAGCATGGTGGTCTGTTACCTTACTATTATCAAAGACCTTCTTGCTCTTACGCAGTTTTCCTCCCGTAAGAAGAGGAGACGTTATATCTCTGTAACTAACTAAGCCCTTGAGGATATTGTCTACCTTAGGATAAATATCATCACTCAGATAGGTTGTATCTACACGAGGATAAGTCGTCAGTTTACGTTCGTAAAGTGTCTGTATCGTAGCCAAAGTTTCTTCGGCAGACATAGCGAACTTCTTATTACAAGCAACCTGCAGGCTCGTTAGGTCAAAAAGTCTTGGAGGTAAATCTTTGCCTTCTTTTTTCTTAACATCCTTGATTTCAAAGTCAGTACCGATAATAGTTTGCAATGCTTTCTCGGCCTCCTCCACTCTATCGTATTTACCTTTCTCTGCACTAAAGGTTACTCCTCGATAAAGAGTTTTAAGTTCCCAGTACTTCTCAGGGACGAAGCCTGCAATCTCTTGTTGCCTTTGTACGATAAGAGCCAATGTAGGCGTTTGCACACGACCAATAGACAAGATATTACCTCGCCCTTGAGCGAAACGCGAAGTATAAAGTCTAGTTGCATTGATACCCAATAGCCAGTCTCCAATAGCACGAGCAAGACCAGCCTCATACAGAGTCTTGAAATCATCACTACTGCGCAACTTGGCAAAGCCCTCTTTTATGGCTTCATCGGTAAGAGACGAAATCCACAGACGCTGTATAGGCACTTTACACCCACAGTACTGCAAGACCCAACGCTGTATCAACTCTCCCTCTTGCCCAGCATCACCACAGTTAACAACCATCGTCGCAGTGGTCATAAGCGAACGAATAACCTCTAATTGCTCCTTGTAATTATCAATCTCGATTGGTTTAATACCAAATCTATCAGGAATAATCGGCAGGTCTTGAACCATCCAACTCTTCCATTCGGGACGATAATCATGAGGTTCTTTCAGCGTACACAGATGTCCAAAGGTCCATGTTACTTGGTAGCCATTGCCCTCCATGTAACCTGTACCTCTTCCTACACGCCTATTAGCTCCTAATATCCGTGCTATATCACGAGCAACACTTGGTTTCTCCGCTATGCAAACAATCATCTATTATACTCTTTCTTTATTATCTCTGCTCACGACTCATCGAATAGGGACGACTATCCACAGATGAACCCCAAGAAGAAGGCTTCGCACTTAAGTGGAAAGTATACAATCCACCTGCAAGCAAATCTTGATATCTAATATAATTCAATCTGTAAGGCTTACCATTACGCTCCACCTGCTTGATGTAAGTCTGTGCTACGTCTGTGGTCTTAATAACAGTCTTCCCTGAAGGGAGATTGAGAGTAACTTCCTTAAAATAAGGCACACCGATTACATACTCTTGATGCGCAGGCGTTACCGGATAGAAGCCTAGAGCCGAAAACACATACCACGCTGAAGTTTGACCATTATCCTCATCACCGCAATAACCATCGGGAGCATCTGAATAGAATCTATCCATAACCTCCCGAATGCGCTTTTGCGCTTTATAAGGAGCACCAGCATAATTATACAGGTATATCATGTGCTGAATAGGCTGATTGCCGTGCGCATAATTACCCATATTCATGATTTGCATTTCCCTAATCTCATGGATAGTAAAGCCGTAGTAACTATTATCAAAAAGAGGAGGCATCGTAAAGACCGTGTCCAACTTATTGATAAATGCTTTATCTCCTCCCATCAAATCAATAAGTCCCTGCACATCGTGGAAAACACTCCAAGTGTAATGAATAGCATTACCTTCGGTGAAGACTCCGCCCCATTTATAAGGAGAGAAGGGCTTTTCCCAATCTCCTTGCTTAGTGCGCCCTCTCATCCATCCACTAGATTTATCGTAGAGATTGCGATAATTCAGACTACGCTTTTTGAATAATTGAATTTGAGCAGAGTCTGCTTTGGCTCGCTTGAGTACCTGCATAATGCACCAGTCATCATAAGCATATTCTAGCGTTCGTGCGGCACTCTCATTGATATCGACATCACAAGGGATATAGCCCAACTTATTGTAATACTCATGTCCCCATCTACCCGTACTCTTAACCTGAGGATGACGATTTTCTGTACTCTTAAGCAAGCCCTTTATTAGTTCGGTAGTATCTACACGACCAAGCCCTTTAAGGAAAGCATCTGCAACAACACTTGCTGAGTTATTCCCAACCATACAATCACGATGACCCGGACTAGCCCATTCAGGGAAGAAACCACTCTCCCGATAAGCCGACAGCATACCCTCCTGCATCTTAGCACCTTCCTCAGGATAGACTAAGTTAATCAGAGGGAAGAGCGCACGGAATGTATCCCAAACGCCAGTGTCCGTATACATATACCCTCGTTCAACTTTGCCATTATAAGGACTATAATGAATGGTATCTCCACGCTGATTTAATTCGTAGAAGCGTCTAGGGAAAAGCAAGCAGCGATATAGATTACTATAGAATGTACGGCTTTTCTGTTCTTCACCTTTGACAGCGATGCGACCAAGCAATTTATTCCATTCGGCACGACCAATCTCAGCAACAGCCTTCACCGATTGCCCCTGCACCTCTTTAAGATTGATGAGAGCCTGCTCTTCACTAACAAAAGACGAGGCTACATAGAATGTTTGCACTCGCTCTTCCGTCTTCAAGCGAACAGCCACCATACTATGGTTCAAGCCCTGCTTATCTTGCGTCGTTTGTGTTTTAAGTTCAGCAATAGGCTGAGTGAAACGCACCACAAAGTAATTAGCAAAATTACTCGGTACGCCGCCACTATTCTTACGGCTAATCCCTACCAAAGTGTAGGCATCAAGTTGCCTTAAAGACGAACCACCATCAAAGGCATCTACAAGAAGCCACCTCGTCTGCATCGTAGACTGCTCACCATATTTGACCGAGAAGGCTGCGGCACGCTCACTAGGAGCAAACTCTACTTCAGTATCGTAGTCAGCAAGGTAAACGCTATAAGAATAAGGCTTTGCCTGCTCTGCCTTATGACTAAACCAGCTCGCACGCTTGTCTTCATCGAAGATAACACTATCCCCCACCATAGGCATTACAGAGAACTGCCCGTAATCATTTATCCACGGAGAGGGTTGATGAGTCTGCTTAAAGCCTCGTATTTTCTTGGCGCTATAAGTATACTGCCATCCATCTCCCATTTTACCTGTTTGAGGAGTCCAACTATTCATACCCCAAGGACGACTGATAACGGGATAAGTATTACCGCTACTTAGTTCGAAGTCACTAAGTGTCCCTACTAGTGGATTGACATAATCTACATAAGAAATCTCTTGAGCCTGCACTTGCAGGCTCAAGAGGCTAAGAAGGATGCTACGCACCACAAACTTAATCATAGAATAGTGGTGCCTATTTAGATTGTTCCTTAAGCGAAGCAAAATAAGTATCTAAGAGGTTCTGTGCGCCAATAAAACTAGACAATCTATCAGCCAAGATATCATCTTCTACTTGAGGCTTAAGCGTCTTCACTGCGCTATTACCGTAGAATGAACGATGCAGAGCCTCATTGATGCTCTCATACATCCACCACTTCGCTTGTTTCTGTCGCTTTTCGTAGAAATAACCTGAGTCTTGGGCATAATGTCTGTACTCATCGACCATATCCCAAATCTCCTTAATTCCAGTGCCATAAAAACCTGAATACGTAAGTACTGGTGGCTTCCAACCTGACTCCGTTGGTGGGAATAGATGCAACGCATTACGGAAATGAGATGCAGCCAAATTCGCCTTAGGAATGTTATCGCCATCTGCTTTGTTAATAACAATAGCATCAGCCATCTCCATAATACCACGCTTAATACCTTGCAATTCATCGCCCGTACCACTGAGTTGGATAAGTAGGAAGAAGTCTACCATAGAATGAACTGCCGTTTCACTCTGACCAACGCCGACCGTTTCCACAAAAATCGTATCGAAGCCAGCAGCCTCACAGAGCATAATCGTCTCTCTAGTCTTACGAGCAACTCCACCGAGTGAACCAGCCGAAGGACTAGGACGAATGAAAGCATTAGGCTCTCGGCTCAATTGCTCCATACGCGTCTTATCCCCTAGAATACTACCGCCCGACCTCTCGCTACTTGGGTCAATGGCTAGCACCGCTAGTTTGCGTCCTTGCTTACAGAGATACATACCAAAGGTATCTATCGAAGTACTCTTACCAGCACCGGGAACACCTGTAATACCGATGCGCATGCTCTTACCCGTATAGGGCAAACAACGCTCAATAATTTGCTGTGCTATATCCTGATGCTCAGGCAAATTGCTCTCCACAAGCGTTACCGCCTGACTCAATATAGTTATATTACCCGCAAGGATTCCTTCTACATACTCATCAATAGACAGCTGACGACGCTTAACCCTACGGAAATGAGGGTTCATCATTGGCTGCTTATCCACCCCTTGATTAACCTTAAGCCCCATATAAGCGGGGTCATTCTCTGGGTGATGTTGTAGTTCTTCTTCGAGTGTCATCATGACTTTTGTTTATTAAATTCTATCAAGCACAAGGTCAATAAGATTTTCTAGGCTTGACTTATAGTCTGTGTTCATATTCTTGGCCTTGCGCCCTGCGATGATGCAACAAATAGTTAGCGCACGGTGCCCCATCAAAGCAGACAGTCCTGCAAGTGAAGAACTTTCCATCTCAAAGTTTGTGATTTGCTTGCCCTCCCATTGGAAGTCCTGAATTTTCTGATTTAACGAAGAATCCATGAGAGGCAAACGGAGTTCACGACCTTGAGGACCGTAGAAGCCATTAGCCGCAATGGTATTACCTAGCACAATGTCCGTTCCCTCACAAATCTGACTCACTAGACTTGCATTCGCAGGTACTACATAAGGCTTTAAGCCTTCAATCTGCCAATCCAACTGCTTGATTAGCTCTTGCTCAAATGCTCTATTACGAATTTGTTCCGTTCCTTTGTAGAAATAAATCACACCATCAAAACCGATACTATGCTCTGCAGCGACATACGAGCCTATTGCACTTACATCCTGCAAACCGCCAGACGTACCGACACGGACTAAAGTTAGTTGTCTAAACTCATCTTTTGCTTGGCGTGTCTCAAAATCAATGTTAGCCAAGGCGTCTAGTTCATTCAGTACAATATCAATGTTATCTGTACCAATACCATGGCTCACCACCGTGATACGCTTACCTTTATAAGAGCCTGTAATCGAGTGGAACTCACGGCTACTTACATTACATTCGATGCTCTCAAATCGACTAGCAACCACATCTACACGAGCAGGGTCTCCAACGAGGAAGACTTTATCCGCAAGTTGCTCAGGTTTAAGATGCAAATGAAAGATTGAGCCATCTCCATTTATAATTAGTTCGCTTGGTGGTATTATGCGCTTTTCCATTTTTTTATTGTTTAGTTATCATCATTAGTTTTAGGCTGAGCAGGTTCACGGAGTAATGCTCGCCTAATTAGTTCGTCTTTATCTAGATTATTAGATTGCTCACCCTCTGCAGAGGCTTTCTCACTAAGCACCTGAGGCAGTCCCTCAAAGACATAGAGTATCACCTCACCCGGCTTTGTACAACCTCTATCACTAAGTAGAAAGGTTTTATTCTGCTCATCATCATAAGCGAGGAAGAAATCATTTGCAGGCGAATTAAAAGGTAAGCCCATCAGAGAAGGCTCCAAAAATTCATTCTTATCTACGCTATAACGGCTCAAATAAAGGTCATAGCCTCCCAAACCCTCATCACTTCGTCGGGCAAAGATGAGCCTAATGCCATCAGAGAGCAAAACGGGAAAATTCTCGTCCCCTTCGGGAGTACTGATTAGCTTGCTAACTTCGGTCTCTACAGCCTTCTCTCCTGAAGGATAATCCGTACGAACAAGCGTTTTTTGAGCCTGATTTCTGTGGAGGGCAAAATGCAACTGACCTAGTTTAACATCAAAAGTATATAAAATCGTCCCAGCCTCATCAATCTCAATTTGCAAATTGCGAGCAAGATTGGGCGATTGTGTTTTCAGAAGGGAAGGCAAGGTCTGCCAATCAGTTTTATACTTTCCAATAAGTGGAATAAGGTCAGTATGCTCAAGCATACGCTCTGCACGCTCCATACGCTCGGTGTATAATTCTGCCTTTCTGCGCATAGGCTCAGCACCACGTTCAAACGAAGGCAAAGCTCTACGCACCATATCAAAGTTATACACTTCATAGTATCGCTCAAGGCTATCGAGCGGCACTGAAGGAGCAACTATTTTAGGGGCTTGAGGCTTCGCTTTGGTACGCTTATGCTTCTGAGCCGCGAGCGGCAAAGCCAATAGCCAACAAGCACATACTATCAATACCTTTTTCATATACCCACAAATATACACAGATTTCAGCAGTTGCTCAAGCCAAGC
>RBKG01000249.1 GCA_003640335.1 Porphyromonas sp. | reverse complement strand
AAATATGAACTAAGGAAGCTATAAATACTAACCTAATTAAAGAAAAGAGGCTATGAAGATATTTGATTTTCATAGCCTCTTAATCATTGAAACACATTTATTAAGCCCCGTAGGGACGGCACCTCTTGGGAAAAGGCGAATATTTTCTCTGGTGTGTCGTACTTACAACGCTCATTTATTGAAGTGTCGCTATTCTAAATTTTGATACGCTTTCACCGAAACTTTCATCAATATCCTATCTATGTGGCAAAAAAATCGTTACTTTGCATAGTCATTGATAAGACTGAAACGTGAACCTGATAGTCGATCAAGGAAACTCAATATGTAAGCTCGCCATTTACGAAGACGGACGAGTGCTGTGGTCTACCTCTGTCGTAGCTCTAAATGAAGCTATACTTAGGGAGGTATTTGCGCATAATCAGATAGACTCAGCTATATATAGTAGCGTCGGCGTACGCTGTGAGCATATCCTTGAAATACTTAAGGGGCATTGTGCGTTAGTTATAGACTTAGACGCCTCTACACCGGTACCCATTGAGGTATTGTACGACCGCTCTCGTCTCGGTAGCGACCGTTTGGCGGCAGTCGTCGGGGCTTATGCCCAAACTCTTGGCGAGCGTTCTTGCCTCGTCATCGATGCAGGGACGGCCGTTACTTATGAGTATCTTGATGCTGAGGGACGCTATCTAGGTGGTAATATCGCCCCCGGTCTATGGCTTAGATTTAAGGCTTTGGCAAGTTTTACGAGCAAGTTGCCTCTTATTGAGGACTTGCCAGAGGAAACGCTACCCCTCTATGGGACAGACACCCATTCGGCGATGATGTCGGGCTGCACACATGGCTTCATACGAGAGGTGCAGGGTGCTATCGATGATATACTCCGCTCTCAAGCCGATGCGCTTATCTTGCTCACCGGTGGCGATAGCGAATTGCTCTGCAAGCATTGTCAGAGTGAGAACATTAGGCTCATTCCGAACCTTGTCTTTGACGGACTTAATCGGATACTTGAATACAATAAAGAACTAAGGATAAAGACTAATCATGAAGATTAAAAGCATGCTTTGCATGGCTCTCATCAGTACTGCTCTAGGGCTAATCTCAGGGACAGCTGAAGCTCAAAACAACAATAACCGCTCGCCTTATAGCCGCTATGGTTACGGCTCTATGGAGGGAGGTTATACTGCAGGCAGTAAAGCTATGGGCGGACTAAGCGTAGGGCTACGCGATGGCATGATTACGAACCCATCGAATCCAGCTTCCTACACGGCAGTAGACTCCATTACCTTTATCTTTGACCTCGGTCTATCGGGCAAATATAATATGCTCCAAGAGGGAAGCAATCATGATGGTCGCTATCTAGGTGGTCTTGATTACTTCAATATATTATACAGACTGCACAAGCGTTTGGCTATGAGTGCAGGTATTGCTCCATTAAGCACAGTAGGTTACAATTTTGGTTATACTGCCCCTATTCAAGGCGCACCTGCTAATGACAATGGCGTCGTGCGTACTTACTCAGGTAGTGGCTCATACAACAACCTTTACTTAGGTCTAGGAGCGAACCCATGGAAGGGCTTGCACCTTGGGCTTAACACAGCCTTTGTCTTTGGACACACCACACAAAGTAGACAGCTGACTTACCTCTCGACAGGTGCGCTGAACTCTAGCCACAATGAAAACTTACACCTAAGAGGGTTCAAGCTCACGGCAGGAGCGCAATATGAGTTCAAGCTAGACACAACGGGCACTCGTAGTCTTGTTCTCGGAGCGACATTCACACCTGAATATCGTTACTCAAGCGAACGCACTATTGTGCGCCAAGACTTTAGCTCTTCTTCTAGTGAGACCATGCGCAACGATACGATTACTAACGGACGCTACACAAACCCCTTGCAGATTGGAGCTGGGCTAAGTTATCGTGTTGCGAATAGCTGGATGGTAGGTGCTGATGTGCGCTACACGCAGTGGTCAAAAGCGCAGTTTGAAGACCTTGAAGCACAATTTAAAGACCAGTACCGCATCGCTATCGGTGGAGAATGGACGCCTAACCACCTTGCACGTAGCCCATGGCAACGAGCAACCTATCGTATGGGACTAACAGCAGGCAACAGCTATCTCGCTGTTCCTCTCGGCAATAGCGGTTCTTTTGCAGGTTATCGGGAGTATGGAGTCTCAGCAGGTCTATCTCTTCCGCTTGTAGACCGCCGTTCGGCATTCAACTTGAGCTTTGATTACAAGTACCTCAAGCCACAGCAGAACAACATGATTAGCGAGCATTATTTAGGTGCAACAATCGGTATCCTCTTCAACGAAGGTTGGTTCCGCAAGGCACGAGTAAACTAAGCTCTTTTCACTTAAACGAAAGATTTTCACTAAATTATAAATCAATTACGTAATAACTATAAGACGATGAAACTGAACAAATCAATCCTCAGTATGTCAGTAGCACTACTTTCATCAGTAGGAGTTATGGCCCAGACTGGCGCTGCCTCAGGTACGCCTTTCGGCTCAGGTGCTGATAGTGTACGTTGCCTACAAAACATTAGCATCTTCAGTAGCTACGCAAAGGCACAGAACTTTGACGATGCCTTCGAACCATGGCAACTAGCTTACAAGGAATGCCCAGGAAGTAGTAAGAACATCTACATCCACGGAGCTAATATCCTTAAGCACAAGATTAGCAAGGAAACAAATCCAGCTAAGCGTGCAGCCCTTATCAATGATTTGCTTGCATTGTATGACAATCGTATCAAGTTCTTCGGCGAAGATGCTAAGAAGGGTAAGGACGCTATCACACTAGACAAGGTAAATGATTATCTTGCTCTTACTGGTGACAAGGCTGATTATGGCAAGGTATATGACTGGACTAAGCATATCGTAGAGGAGTATAAGGAAAACTCTCCTGCCAACTTGCTCTACTGGTTCCTTTCATCTTCTCGTGAGGTAGCACGCAAAGACGCTAGCAAGAAAGAAGCTTACCTTAACGACTACCTTGCAGCTTCGGACTATCTAGACACACAGCTCAACGCTCTAACAGACTCTACAGCTCGTGCGAACCTCGAAATCAACATCGCTCAGCTTGACGAATCTTTCGCTCGTAGTGGTCTTGCTAGCTGTGACCTCCTCAAGAAAATCTACACAATGGATAAGATTGAAGAGCGCAAGACAGATAAGAACTTCCTTGCTTCTACAATCAAGATTTTCCAGAACTCTGTAGACCGTGACGATGAAGGTAACCCAGTAGGTGAATGTGATTCTCCAGTGCCAGATAAGGCTGCTGAATACCTTTTCCGTCTTGAGCCAAGTGCAAACGCAGCTAAGAGCCTTGCAGGTAAGTACGTTCGTGAAAAGAACTACAACGAAGCGATTAAGTACATCGAAGAAGCGATTAAGCTCTCTAGCAACAACAACGATAAGGTTAAGGCTTACGAACTTCTATGGGGTATCGCAGGTAAGACTGGTAACGGAGCACTTGCTTCTCGTGCCCAGAACGCAATCCTTGCTATCAACCCTAACAATGGTCGTATCCTTATTCAGCAGGCAGTACGCATAGGTAATAGCGCAAACAGCATCTTCCCTGGTGACCCAGTTAAGGCTCGTTGCGTATTCTTCCTAGTTATCCAACGTCTACAAGCTGCTGCCGCTAAGGACCCAAGTGTAGCTGCTCAGGCTAACCGCCTTATCGGTCAGTACCGCGCTCGCCTACCTAAGGCTGCTGATATCTTCATGCACCCTGAGCTAGGTAGTGGCAAGGC
>RBKG01000232.1 GCA_003640335.1 Porphyromonas sp. | reverse complement strand
ACCAGCTTGATGTCTCTAACCGTCTTACTTCGGTAGCTTAGGGGTAAGTGCATGCGCTTGAAGAATAAATATCCAAAGAGCTCATCAAGGCTAGGGTACAGGGCTGTATCCTTCATGTGCTTGAAGCCGAGCTGTCGTCCCCACTCCATCGTACAAATTCCATTGGGATAGTGTGCTAGTTGAGTCGCAAGAGCGCTTAAGCCTAAGCGTTCAAGGTCAGAGACCAGGACTGTTTTATGAAATTGCAGATTGTGGGCAACGATTGTCTTGCACTGGGATAGTGCTGTTTGGAAAGCTTGGTAGACTGCTTCAGGTTCTTCGCCTGCTTGTATCATCTCGTTGCTAATCCCATGTATGGCGATTGCATCGGGGTGCATATCTCCCTGTTCACTAACTTTTAGGATATGGCTCTCTTCGTGGAGAGGTAGACCACAATCATCAAGTATCATCCATGAGAGGGCCACAGGACGAGAGATTTTGTATGTTTGCTTGCTCTCATCATGGAAAGAGATTGCATCGAAAGTTTCTGTATCAAAAACTAGGTAGTGGGCATTGCCTTGTGCCTTATCTTGAGGATTTGTCAGCACTGAAGAGTCTACGTCCACGGCTAATTTAAGCCTTAATTCGTCTGTGCTAGGCTTAGGGGGCAACTTAATAGGTCTGTTTTTGCGCTTCTTATAGCGACGAATAAGCAAGATTAGAATGACTAAGAGGAGCAAGACACAGCCTGCTCCTCCCATGATATAATAATTAGATAGTATTTCCATTACTTGGCATCAATGATAAAGGCAATGTCACGCTTAGCCGCTTCTTCTGCCCATGCTTGAGGAATAAATAGCCAATTCTTGCGCGTATCAGGCTTAACTAAGCCTTGATTTTCAAAGTACTTGAATAGGCTAAAGAATTGGTCATACTGACTGGCTCCTACAATTCTGCTTTTGAGCTCTTCCTTAGGAATGCCTGCTCCTGTGGTGAGCATACCGCCTGCACCACCAGCACGATAACTATTTACGGCTACTCTGTACTTGCTGTCAAGATTAAAGGCTTGCCCATTGGAGAGACGCTTGATGGTGATACGCTGACCTGCTGGCTTCGTAACATCAACTTCGTAGTCTAGCCCATAGGCAGATGAGAAATTATAAGTAGGGATTAAGGTCTTGTACTTGTCTCCTGCTTTGGCATCGGGGCGCATAGCTATAAGCCTATCTTCGGGAGAGCTCATCTGTGCAGCCCAACCTCCATACGAATGCTCTAGGTAGCCTTTAATTTCTTGCCCCGTTAGCTCCATGGTGTAAAGGTAGTTGCTGAAAGGGCACCACTTGAAGAGGTCACGTACATAGATATCTCCGCTTGGTATTTCCGTGCGTGTATTGAGGGGAGCTGCAAAACTAATGTCCGCTTTCGCTGTGAATAGTTGCATCTGATGCACTACGTTTAGGTACGGACTTGAGCCCTTTAAGGACGCAAGAGCTTGAACGCTATCCGAGAGTACACCGACCTTTTTGCTGAGAAAGCTCTTGACGCCTTCTTCGTATTCAGAGAGGACTTTGCTGTACTCGGCATCTGCTTCATAGCGATTGATGTCAACGAACTTAGAAGAAATTGTCTTCGTCGTTTGTCCCTTATGTTTCTTGACCTGTATTTGGATATCGCTAGCCCAATCTAAGTGATTAGCTGGATTGAGTAGAAGGACGCTATCCGTTTCGCTACGCTTAATCCATTTGTTGGATTGTCTGTGGTCATGACCCAGCAAGATAAGGTCTATACCGGGAACTTCTTTGGCAAGCACTTCACCTGCATCCTCAAGGTAATCATCGTTGTGATTCTTTAAGCCTGAATGTAGGAGTGCAATCAATACATCGGGCTTTTCTGTCTTCTGAAGTCTAGGAATCCATTCTTTTGCACTCTTAACAACGTCCTCAAATCTCATTCCGCTCCAAAGGTGGTCAGGTAGCCACTGTGGAATGGCGGGCGTTGTAAACCCAACGACTACAATGCGTAGGCCGTCTTGCTTGAAGACTTGGTAAGGCTTGAAGTAGGGCTTATTGGTTTGGGTATTGATGACATTTGCTCCTAAAAGAGGAAATGTCGCATCCTTGACAAACTTGTCGTAGGTCTGATGACCTGGCTCTACATCGTGATTACCAATAGTGGCGGCATCATATTTTAAGTAGTTCATGGCTACAGCTACAGCATTTGGCTTGAGCGTGTCAATGTAATTGCTGTAGTAAGTAACCGGTTCGCCTTGTAGAATATCACCACCATCAAGAAGAAGTGTTTTGGGGCTTTCGGCTCGTACGGCTTTCATCATCGAACTGAAACGAGCCATTCCGCCCGTCATCGGCGTGTTGTTGATGTAGTCTTGAGTAAATAGATTACCATGCACATCGGTTGTGTGTATGATGCGTACCAGAGCAGACCTATTCTGCGCACATGAAGCCAATAGGCTTAATGCAATAAGGGTACTAAAGAATTTTATCTTCATGCTAAACAAGCGTTCTATGAATGTAGTTTTAGATACTCTTCGGCGATAGCTCTTGCTTGGCTATCCGTTTCTTCAAGAATATCTAGGTTAATTGAACTCTCAAAGGGGCAATGTGCCATAGTATGGCGGAGCATATCCGTCATGCCGACGAATGAACATTTTCCTGATAAGAAACTAGCTACAGCCACTTCATTGGCAGCATTGAGGATACAAGGCATATTTCCGCCTTGTTCGATAGACTCGTACGCTAGTTTAAGATTAGGGAAACGCTCCATGTCCGGAGCTTCAAAGCTTAGGTCTTGGCTGAGGAAGTTGTAGCGAGGATAGTCATTTGTGACACGCTCAGTAAGTCCCATCGCATAGCCTATTGGCAGACGCATATCGGGCATACCGAGTTGAGCCTTGACGGCACCATCACGGAACTGTACCATAGAGTGGATAATACTCTGTGGATGTACGAGTACTTCGATGTCGGAGGGCTGGCAATCAAAGAGCCATCTAGCTTCCATCATCTCAAAGCCTTTATTCATCAATGAGGCTGAGTCTATCGTAACCTTTGCGCCCATACTCCAGTTGGGGTGCTTAAGGGCTTGCTCTACGCTGACATGCTTAAGTTCGTCCTTGCTTAGACGGCGGAAAGGACCTCCAGATGCAGTAAGGATAATCTTCTCTAAAGGATTATTTTCTTCTCCGATGAGGCATTGATAGATGGCTGAATGCTCGCTGTCTACTGGAATGATGCGTGCACCGTATCGCTTGACAAGGGGCATAATCAAGGCTCCTCCCACAACGAGAGTTTCTTTGTTGGCAAGACCAATAGTCTTGCGTGCTTCTATGGCGGCTATCGTTGGGCGTAGTCCTGAATAACCAACCATAGCGGTAATAACGACATCGACCTCTGGCATAGATGCGACTTCCTCAAGAGCATAATCACCACACAGAACTTCTGTTTCTGTCCCTCTTAGGGCTTCAGCGACATCTGTGTATAGACTCTCTTCAGCGATGACTACATAGCGAGGTTTAAACTCGCGAGCTTGCTCGACAAGGAGTTTGTGATTGCGGTGAGCGGTAATCGCAAAAGCATGAAACTGATTAGGGTTTTGTCTGATAATATCGAGTGTCTGCGTGCCTATTGAGCCCGTTGAGCCCAGGATACAGATTTCTCGTATAGGAGCTGATGGCATGCCATCATGGCTTATATTCATAATTCTAATTCTCTTAGGTATTATTCTAGCGAACAAAGATACTTAAAACTCTTCCTACGAGCCAAAGT
>RBKG01000251.1 GCA_003640335.1 Porphyromonas sp. | reverse complement strand
AATAATACCTATCTTTGTAAGTAAATAATATAAAGTATGACTAATAAGTATACAGAAGCTTTTGAGAGCTTCGCTCCAGCCCTTAGCGGTCAAGAGCTTGAACTAGCAATCAAGAAAATTCTAGATGCAGGCTTTGAAAAGAATAATACACTCGAAGTAAAAAAGCGTATTCATGGCTGTATTGACCTAACTACATTGATGGGTGCAGATACAGAAACTAAAGTTGCAGCCCTTGCTGATGCTGTTAATGGTTATGATGGTATAGACGAAACGCTTCCTAATGTAGCAGCGATTTGCGTATATCCCAACTTTGTATCCACTGTCCGTGAAACCTTGACTGACCCTCAGGTAAGAGTGGCTTGTGTTAGTGGTGCTTTCCCTGCTTCGCAGAGCTTCATTGAGGTGAAGATTGCTGAGACGGCTTTGGCAGTAGCTGCTGGTGCCGATGAAGTTGATATTGTTCTTAATCTGGGTAAATTCCTTGAGGGTGAATATGAAGAGGCTAGCGAAGAGATTGCAGAGCAGAAAGATGCTTGTCGCTCGGCTCATCTTAAGGTAATACTTGAGACGGGAGCCTTGAAGACGCCAGAAGAAATACAGAAGGCTGCTGTCTTGGCTCTTTATTCGGGAGCTGATTTTATTAAGACTTCGACGGGTAAAGAGTATCCCGGAGCTAGCTTGGAGGCAGCTTATACGATGTGTCAAGTACTCAAGCAGTATAACGCGAAGCACGGCAAGAAGTGTGGTATTAAGTTGAGCGGAGGTATCCGTACGGCAGAAGATGCTATCAAGTACTACACAATAGTAGAGGCTATTCTTGGCGATGAATGGCTCACACCCGAACTTTTCCGCATTGGTGCTAGTAGCTTGGTAGGCGCATTGCAAGAAGAAATACTAGGTAAATAATACATTAAAAGCAAAACATTAATACATATAGATTTATGATGCAGGAACAACATTATCATGAAGCAGCTTCTTTCTTAGCTTCACGCTTGCCTAAGGATACTAAGACAGCTATCATCTTGGGCAGTGGTCTTGGGGAGTTGGCTAATGCTATTCAGAACCCAACGGTTATTCCTTACGCTCAAATTCCTCATTTTGCACATTCTACGGCTATCGGCCACAAGGGTAATCTTATCGTAGGTACGCTTGGTGGTGTGCCTGTGCTTGCTATGCAGGGACGTTTCCACTATTACGAAGGTCATGCTATGGAGCAGGTAACATTCCCTATCCGAGTGATGAAGCTTCTTGGTATTGAGAACTTACTTGTGAGCAACGCTGCAGGTGGTATCAATACTAGCTTTAAGATTGGCGACCTTATGATTATTAAGGACCATATCAATAATATGCCTAACCCTCTTATTGGTCCTAATGCAGAGATGTTCGGTCCTCGTTTCCCTGATATGACTCGTGCTTATGACCGTGAGTTCATGACTAAGGCTAAGGCAATTGCTCAAGAGCTTGGTATCCCTGTGCGTGAAGGTGTATATGTCGGTTTGACTGGTCCATCGTATGAGACGCCAGCCGAATATATGTTCTGGAGCAAAGTAGGAGGTGATGCTATCGGTATGAGTACAGTGCCTGAAGTTATCGTTGCTCGTCATGCAGGTATGCGTGTCTTCGGTATGAGTGTAATCACTAATGAAGGTTATCATTTCGCTGATGACTTTGTGAATGATGCACAAGATGTCATCGATGCTGCTAATGCTGCAAGCGAAAAGATGGAGCGCATCTTTGCTGAATTACTTCGTCAAATCTAATTATTCAATTATTCTCTAATTGAGATAATTTGATAATAACATAGTATCTTTGCAAACGCCACTGCACTTGTACGCAGTGGCGTTAATTTTTAGTATAATGATTAATATAACTTTTCCAGATGGAAGCGTACGCCAGTACGAAAAGGGCGTAACAGCTTTCGACATTGCAGGCAGCATTAGTAGCCGCCTCCAGCAAGACGTTGTAGCCGCAGGCGTTAACGATCAGATTTGGGACCTTACTCGTCCTATTGAGGAGGATGCTAGCCTTAAATTATTCAAGTGGGATGATGCCGAGGGTAAGTATGCTTTTTGGCATTCAAGTGCTCACCTTATGGCAGAAGCTCTCGAAGCTTTGTATCCAGGTACTAAGTTCGGTATCGGACCAGCTATCGAGAATGGTTTCTATTACGATGTAGACCCAGGTGATGGCGTCAGCATTAAGGATAGCGATTTACCTGCTATCGAAGCCAAGATGATGGAGCTTGCAGCCCAGAAAAATCCGATTATTCGTAAGAGTATCTCCAAGGCAGATGTCATGCGTTTCTTTGAAGAGAAGCATGATGAGTACAAGCTCGAACTTATTAGTGAGCTTGCCGATGGAACGATAACAACCTATACACAGGGCAACTTTACGGACCTTTGTCGTGGTCCTCACTTGCCTAATATGGGATACATCAAGGCTATTAAGCTTCTTAGCGTAGCTGGAGCTTACTGGCGTGGTGATGAAAAGCGTAAGCAGCTTACACGTATATACGGGATTACATTCCCTAAGAAAAAGATGCTCGATGAGTATCTGCAAATGCTTGAAGAAGCTAAGAAGCGTGACCACCGTAAGATTGGTAAGGAACTGCAACTCTTCTCTTTCTCTCAGAATGTGGGTAGCGGTCTTCCTCTATGGTTGCCTCGTGGTACACAGCTTCGCCTTCGTCTAGAAGAGTTCTTGAAGCAAATTCAGAAGCGTTTCGGCTATCAGCAGGTTATGACACCTCACATTGGTAGCAAGCAACTCTATATAACTTCAGGACACTGGGCTAAGTATGGTGCAGACTCATTCCGCCCAATTACGACTCCTCAAGAAGGTGAAGAGTTCATGCTCAAGCCTATGAACTGCCCTCATCACTGTGAGGTTTATAAGAGCTTAGCTCCTCACTCATATCGTGACCTTCCATTGCGTCTAGCAGAGTTTGGTACTGTATATCGTTATGAGCAGAGTGGTGAGCTACATGGTTTAACTCGTGTGCGTGGCTTTACCCAAGATGATGCGCACCTTTTCTGTCGTCCAGACCAAATCAAGGAAGAGTTCTGCAAGGTAATGGATATTATCTTCATCATCTTCAAGGCTCTTAACTTCGAGAACTTCGAAGCTCAGATTTCTCTCCGTGATAAGGTAAACCGCGAAAAGTATATCGGTAGCGAAGAGAACTGGGAACGTGCAGAGCAGGCTATTATTGATGCTTGTAAGGAGAAGGGTCTACCTGCTATCGTTGAGTACGGAGAAGCTGCATTCTATGGTCCTAAGCTAGACTTTATGGTTAAGGATGCGCTTGGTCGTCGTTGGCAGTTAGGTACTATCCAAGTAGACTACAACCTTCCAGAGCGTTTTGACCTTGAGTATACAGGTGAAGACAACAAGAAGCATCGCCCAGTGATGATACACCGAGCTCCTTTCGGTTCTATGGAACGTTTTGTGGCTGTTCTTATTGAACACACAGCTGGTAAGTTCCCATTGTGGCTAACTCCTGACCAAGTAGTTATTCTTCCGATTAGTGAGAAGTTCAATGATTACGCTCATCGTGTAGCCGCAGACCTTAATGCTCAAGATATTCGCGTTCAGGTTGATGACCGCAACGAGAAGATTGGTCGTAAGATTAGAGATAACGAGCTTAAGCGTATTCCTTATATGCTTATTGTCGGTGAGAAGGAAGCTGAGAATGGAGAAGTATCTGTTCGTAAGCAAGGCGCTGGCGATGTAGGAACAGTGAAGGTCGCTGAGTTTGCTAAAATGATTACAGACGAAGTGAATGCTATGCT
>RBKG01000119.1 GCA_003640335.1 Porphyromonas sp. | reverse complement strand
ACAACAGCTTCATGCTCTAATGCATTAAATACTTGCGCAAGAAAGCTTGTTCCCATTGCATCTTCCTCATGAGCAACTTCCACCTTAGCATGGTCATAAATAGACACTGATGAGCCATAAATAATCGTATGCACATGATGCTCAATTTTGCTCAGAGCATTAAGCAGAACTCTTGATGAGCGTAAGCGACTACGAAGGATTTCTCTCTTGCGCTTTTGAGACCAACGCTCTGTAAACAAGCTAGCTCCTGCAAGATGTATAATAATGTCAGCCTCTTTGAGAGGGTGTTCTGCTACAATATTCTGGTCTACATCCCAGAAGAAAGTCTCATCACACATATCCATACCTCCACTAACGTCACGTGTTAGCCACAAGATACGATGTCCTCGACCTCTAAGATATTCAGTTAGACGGCGTCCTAATAATGAACGACCTCCAGTGATAAGTATAGTTTGCTTCTTGCCTAATGTATTCATAACTTGCACTTATAAGATTATGCTCAAAGATAATAAATTAATCAATGCTTTCAATCACTAAGCATCTTATTTCTTGAAAAGCATTCTAAATGCTTCCTCAACAGTCTCTACCCCTATTACCCGAATCTTATGATTCTGATTACTTATATTCTGAAAATTACTATTGGGGATAATAATCGCACGAAAGCCAATACGCTCAGCTTCAAGAATACGTTGCTCTATTCGACTGACGGGGCGAACTTCCCCCGAAAGACCAACCTCACCAGTTAGGCAAACACCTTCGGGCAATGCAAGGTCTAAGCTTGAGGACAGAACCGCTGTAATAATCGCTAGGTCTGTTGCTGGGTCTACAATTTTTATTCCACCAGCTATATTCAAAAAGACATCTTTCTGAATGAGCTTAAATCCTGCTCGTTTCTCAAGGACTGCGAGTAGCATATTCATACGTTTAGTATCGTAACCCGTAGCACTTCGCTGAGGTGTCGCATAGATTGCAGTACTCACTAGTGCCTGTGTTTCGATGAGAAAAGAGCGAACACCTTCCATCGCTACAGCTATCGCAATTCCACTAAGGACTGACCTATTCTTCGCTATTAGATGCTGACTTGGGTTCTCTACAGGACATAAGCCTGTATGACGCATCTCGTAAATACCTAACTCATTCGTACTGCCAAAGCGATTTTTTTGTCCTCGTAAAATGCGATACATATAGTGCTTATCTCCATCAAACTGAAGTACAACATCTACTGTATGCTCCAGAATTTTCGGTCCTGCAATACTGCCCTCTTTATTGATATGCCCAATTAGAAGCACTGGAACACCTTCCGTCTTGGCATACTTAAGCAATATATTAGCACATTCACGTATTTGAGCGACACTACCAGGGCTGCTCTCACTCTGTTCTGTTTGAATAGTTTGGATTGAATCAATGACGAGTAGGTTCGGTTGCTCCTCTATCGCAGTATGGATAATTCGTTCAAGATTGGTCTCTGTATAGATGAGACAGTTGTCTCCACCACCGCCTAGACGCTCTGCACGCATCTTTAGCTGTGCAGCACTCTCTTCGCCAGACACATACAAAGTTTTACAAGGCAAACGTAGTATTGTTTGTAAAACGAGTGTACTTTTACCAATTCCAGGCTCTCCACCTAAAAGGATAAATGCACCTTCAACAAGACCTCCACCAAGAACTCTATTCAGTTCGGGGTCAAGCATATCCCGCCTTACTTCGCTAGTAGAATCAATCTCACGAAAGCGAAGAGGTTTTATCTTCTGACCATTATCTAGAATAGCCATAGTAGTACTGCCCTTAACCTCGGGTAGAGCTACTTCCTCTTCAATAGTGTTCCATTCTTTACAAGCATAGCACTGCCCCTGCCATTTAGCATAAGTGGCACCGCAATTCTGACAAGAATAGCTTATCTTACTAGCTTTTTTACTCATTATTAGGGCTTACGAATAAGTGGCATAGTCGAACAGCGTAATAAGCCACCCATTTTACTTATTTCTTGATAAGGAACAGATACAACCTCAATACCCCAATTAGATTCTAAATGCTTATTAAGACGAACAAAATACTCATCACTAATAATCTTCGTTGGAGATAATGACACGATATTAGTATTCATGTGATAAGCCTCTTCAGCACTAACTTCAAATAGTTTATCCTGACCGAAAATATCTACTAGTGTATGATAATACTTCTTATCCAAGAAGCCATCAGGATAAATTAAAGCTCTATTCTTCCCAATGGGTTGAAAAGTGCAATCCAAATGCAACACTCCTTTATGAGGGTCATGGTCATGCTTAACCAATTCAAGAGGAACGATAGTCTTATTAGGGAAACGTTCTTTAAAGAAATCTATGGCATACTTATTAGTACGTGCCATCTTGAAGCTCGGATAATCTGGCTGTAGATAACAGCCCACAAAAAGAATATCATTGTAGAGTATAACATCGCCACCTTCGGTATGTACATGCTCCGGAATACGCTCAATATGACGAGAATCTACAAGGTCAAGGATTGGCTGTAATGCTCCAGTTTCCTTTTCTCTATCGGGAATTAAGTTCGAGATAAACAGGGTATCATCAATAACGAAACAGACATCACGTGCAAATATCTGATTATAGTCAGTAAGCAAACTTGGGCGTAGGACACGTACACCATTACTCTCTAAAGCGTGAAGGAGTGCTCCCATTTCATGCTCTACAGAGGCAGCACTCGGATAAATGCCCTTCTCTATACTCTCATAGCTCTTAGCATCGTATGCTTCACTAAGTAGAGGGTCTGGACCTAAACTTTGAGGTAGACCTAATACTACGGTATCTAACTTGTCGGTTTCATTAGAAACCTGTGGAATAATTAAATTAGCTGACATCGGGATACGTTTAAGAATTGAATGCTTTAGAGGATATTAAGAGTTTGTTCTTTTATTTGTTCAAGTTCGTCTTTCATCTTGACTACTATTTGCTGCATATCGGCATTATTACTCTTCGAACCTAGAGTATTAATCTCGCGACCTATTTCCTGAGCAACAAATCCTAGAGTTTTACCTTGAATACCTTCACTTAGGTCCAGCTCTGCTTCGAAATAGTCTAAATGATTACGGAGCCTATTCTTCTCTTCATTGATATCAAGTTTCTCAATATAATAAATCATCTCCTGCTCAAGACGACCTCTATCATAACCATCAATAGATAGTTTTTTCAAGCCCTCTTCTATTTTCTGTCGAATCTGCTGAATACGTTCTTGCTCAGGAATATCCACCTTTGATAGGAGGGAACGAATGTTTTTAATACTTTGTCTCAATACATCTTCAAGCATACACCCCTCTTGACGACGGAAAGCACTGACCGCTTCAAGAGCTTCCTCTAAACCTTGACGCACCACAGCCCATTCTTCATCACCAAGTTCTTGAATACTGCTTTCCGTACTTACAAATACACCCGGTAATTTAAGGAGTTGTTCGGTCGAGCCTAGTTCCAAACCTAACTCTTTATTAAGATTATCTAATTGTTCTTTATAATAACGAAGAGCTTCAACATTAATTTGCTGAACTCCACTAAGAGAGGTATTAGCATCGTCAATACTAATACTCAACTCAACCTTACCACGAACCAACTTCTCACTAACCATAGTGCGAAGCTCCAGTTCTTTCTCTCTATAAAGAGCGGGTATCCTAGTTGATATATCTATCTGCTTGCTATTGAGTGTTTTTACAAATATGATTATCGTCTTATTATTATGGCGCACAATGGACTTACCAACGCCTGTCATAGATAGTACCATATAACTATTGTGATATTTTACGCTAAGGTACAACTTATT
>RBKG01000150.1 GCA_003640335.1 Porphyromonas sp. | reverse complement strand
ATTATTGATTGTGGTGGTGTAGGCTACCTCGTAGGCATATCCCTAAATACTTATTCGGCTCTCAGCACGCAGTCGGGAGAAGTCAAATTACATACTGTACAGATTATACGCGAAGATAGCCACCAGCTATACGGCTTTGCGTCAAAGGACGAGCGCGAACTATTTGTATTGCTCACCTCCGTCTCAGGCATCGGACCCAATACCGCTCGTGTTATCCTTAGCCAGTACAATACGCAGGAACTAGGAAGCATTCTAAGTCTAGGTCAAGTAGATGCCCTCAAGGCTGTAAAAGGTATTGGTCTTAAAACGGCTCAGCGCATAATACTTGAGCTTAAGGGCAAGCTCAAGCTAGACGATACAGACCTCAATAGTCAAGCTCTAGGAAACAGCTCTGCGGCGACAACGAGCAAGACGAGCGAAGAGGCTATCAGTGCGCTTAAGATGCTCGGTTATCCCGAAGCGGCAGCCCAAAAGACAGTGCGCACACTTATCTCTACATCGCCACTACTGAGCGTAGAGGATATTATCAAGCAAGCTCTGAAATTGCTTTAAGTTATTGTTTGTATTATGGCTACATTGTATCTGATACCTGTTCCTCTAGGCGAAGTGAGTCATCAAACTTGCTTGCCTGAGTATAATAGAACGGTTGTGCAAAAGACGAAGCACTTTATCGTTGAGAATATCCGTTCGGCAAGACGCTTTCTCAAGGCTGTAGATAAGGCTATCAACATTGACGAACTCAGCTTCTACGAACTGAACAAGCATACCAGCCCCGACGACATTCACAAATACTTATCTCCTCTCAAAGCAGGGGAAGATGTGGGGATTATCAGCGAAGCAGGTTGCCCAGCCGTAGCAGACCCCGGTAGCGACATCGTGGCTCTTGCTCAAGAGGCAGGCTACAAGGTTAAGCCCCTTGTTGGTCCCTCGTCTATACTGATGGCTCTAATGGCATCAGGCTTCAATGGGCAACGATTTGCATTCTTGGGCTACCTACCGATAGAAGAAGGCGACCGCCTAAAAGCTATTAGGGAAGCTGAGCATAGAGCGCTTAGCCTAGGCGAATCTCAGATTTTCATTGAGACACCCTACCGCAACGAGAAGTTGGTAGAGGAACTCATCAAGCACTGCAAAGGCTCAACGAAACTCTGCATCGCTAGCATGCTCACCACTGAGCAAGAGCTTGCCGAGACACGACCATTAGCCCAATGGAAGGGGCATATCCCTAAACTACATAAACTACCTACAATCTTTGTTCTCGGACGATGACCCTGCGCAAGACCAAGATAACAGAAATGAATAGGCTCGACAAAGCGAGCTTTGATGCTAGCGACAAAATACCGCTAACAATAGTGCTGGATAATGTCCGCAGCATGAACAATGTCGGTTCGGTTTTCCGTACTGCAGATGCTTTCCGCCTTGAGCGTATTATCCTCTGTGGCATTACAGCTAGGCCACCACACCCCGATATACACAAGACCGCACTTGGGGCTGAGGATAGCGTTCTTTGGGAATATCACGCAGAGACGCTCAACGCAGTCAAAGGGCTCATTGATGAAGGCTATATCGTCTATGCGCTTGAACAAGCCGAAGGCAGTACCTCTCTACCTGATTTCACACCCGAAGAAGGTCGCTCTTATGCACTTGTGCTTGGCAACGAGGTACACGGCGTACAGCAAGAAGTTATCAACCTTGCTACACACTGCCTAGAAATACCTCAGTACGGCACCAAGCACTCGCTTAACGTCAGCGTCGCAGGCGGTATCGCTATTTGGCAGATGGTAGCACCTCTTCTGAAACAACTTAGCTAGGTATGGAGCAAGCTGAGATTACACTCGCACCTACCGAAGATGGTAGCCCAACGCTTTATAATCCACTCTTTGGCGAGCATTACCATTCTATTCATGGGGCTGTACAAGAGAGTATGCATATATTCATTGAAGCAGGCTTGCATAGTTGGCTTCGGAATAGTAAGAAACAATCGCTACATATCCTTGAGGTTGGCTTTGGAACGGGGCTAAATGCGCTACTGACAGCCCTTGATGAGCAGAGTAAAGAATTATCCCTGCACTACACAAGCCTAGAGCTTTACCCCGTACAAGAGGAGATATACAGCCAACTTCATTTTGACATCAAACACAGAGATAGCGACAAGTGCCTTCAAGAGCTACACTCTACACCGTGGAATACGGCTATAAGCCTTCAATGTAATCCGCACTTTACCCTAGAAAAAAGGCACTGTGCGCTACAAGAGTTCTCTGCCACTCACCCTATAGACCTAATCTACTTTGACGCTTTCTCCCCGGAAGTACAAGAGGAGTTGTGGGACGAAGCTATTTTCAAAGTGCTTTATGACAAGAGCCATTCAGGTGCCATTATTGTCACCTATTGCGCTAAAGGTGAGGTTAGACGCCGCTTGCAACGCGCAGGTTGGCAGGTCGAGCGTCTAGCAGGCCCTCCGGGGAAGCGCGAAATGCTACGTGGCACCAAACTTGCATGACAACAAGTATCAAGTAAATAACGTTATAATAGAAACATTCTAAACAGAATTATCATGAACAACTACAATTCTTATCCTCAAGAGAATACACCCAACTCTCAGTTTGTGTATCAAGATGTAGCCCTCCAGCAATCACTTGTACAGCGTGTATTCCTCTGGATGACCATGGGACTCGCCATCACAGGTCTTACAGCCTACCTGACATTTGAGTCTAACCTATACTTCAATATTGCCTCAAGCGGTATGATGTGGCTCTTAATGCTTGCTGAACTAGGCGTCGTTATGTTCCTTAGCGCACGCATACAAAAGATTGCATTCAGTACTGCGACTATCCTCTTTGGAGCTTACTCTATCCTCAACGGGCTAACGCTCAGCGTTCTTTTCGCCGCCTATACAATGGAGTCTCTCGCTCTAACATTCATCGTTACAGCTGGGATGTTCGGAGCAACTGCCCTCTACGGGTATGTAACCAAGAGAGATTTGTCTGGTATGGGTAGCATTCTCTTTATGGGCGTTATCGGTCTTATTATCGCTGGAGTTGTTAATATCTTCCTCGGCAGCAGCACGCTTAGCCTAATAACATCTGCAGCAGGGGTCATCATCTTCACAGGGCTTACAGCTTGGGATATGCAGAAGATTAAACATCTTTTCTCTGGTGTTTATGCCGATAGCGAAGAGGTTAAAAAGTTATCTGTCATCGGAGCCTTACAGCTTTACCTTGACTTTGTCAACCTATTCATTTACCTTCTCCGCTTCTTCGGAAAGAGACGGTAAGTCATTAAACATCTAAAAATGAAAGCTATCAAGGAGCAAACGCTCTTTTGATAGCTTTTTTCATTACTAGTAGGTACATGATTAGGCCTAATTCCCTAACATTAGGTATTGATTGCCCTATAGGCTAGATATACCTTTGCAATAAATCAAATAGGCTCTATTATGTGGCAGAATAGATATACACAAGGATTGATAGAAAAAATCGATATACTTTCTAGCGATAGCACCATGCAGCGCATTGCTATGCACCATATCTATGAGTATGAGAAAGGTATTCGTGCGATGGTACTCTGTACACTTTCTCCAGAAGATTGCACCGTCGTGTGCAACAAACTCAAAGCTAGAGCTATTGATTTCTACTGCAAGCGCACACCCGGAGGCGGCAATGTAAATCTATTCTTTGGAAAAAAGTCTTGCATCGAGCTAGTACAAATCTTCCTACTCGATAAGGATTTACACGAACTGAATGACGAAGAAGATTTTATCATCGGCACTCTTCTTGGTTACGACATTGCAGGACAATGCGACCGCTACCT
>RBKG01000189.1 GCA_003640335.1 Porphyromonas sp. | reverse complement strand
TTAGTAGACTTGCAAGGTCGTCTTTATCCTATTGAAGAACTTGATGAAAAGTTTGTTGCTGATTATGTAAATCTAGAACTGTATAAACCCTATGCAGGTGCTTATGTCAAGAATGCTTATGATAGTACTAAGACAGAGCAAGATGAAACTCTAGATATTCAAATAGCTCTATCTCTCAAGGGTAGAGGACAGGCTTTCCGTATAGAAAAACACGTACACAGTTATCCTCATTGCTGGCGTACAGATAAACCAGTGCTTTATTATCCGCTTGATAGTTGGTTCATTCGTACTACAGCATGTAGGGAGCGTATGATTGCTTTGAATAAGACTATCAATTGGAAGCCAGAATCAACAGGTACAGGTCGTTTCGGAAAGTGGTTGGAAAATCTTCAGGATTGGAACTTATCTCGTAGCCGTTATTGGGGAACACCTCTTCCTATTTGGCGCACAGAAGATGGCTCTGAAGAGATTTGTATCGGCAGTGTCGAGGAATTATATAGCAAGATTGAGGAAGCTATACAGTGTGGTCTTATGACAGAGAATCCATTTAAGGATTTTCAAGTAGGAGTTTATACAGAGGATAATTATAGCAAGATTGATTTGCATCGTCCCTATGTAGATGATATTGTATTAGTTTCATCTAAGGGTAAGCCTATGTATAGAGAGACTGACCTAATAGATGTTTGGTTTGATAGTGGGGCTATGCCTTATGCTCAATTACATTATCCATTTGAGAATAAGGAGCTAATTGAAAATGGTTCTGCTTTCCCAGCAAACTTCATCGCCGAAGGGGTAGACCAAACAAGAGGTTGGTTCTTCACATTGCATGCTATAGCAACGATGATTTCAGACGATGTTAGTTTCAAGGCTGTCATCTCTAATGGTCTTGTTCTAGATAAGAATGGCAATAAGATGAGCAAGCGTTTGGGTAATGCAGTTGATCCTTTTGAGGCAATCAAAAAGTATGGCTCTGATGCTCTTCGTTGGTACATGATTAGTAACTCATCTCCATGGGATAATCTAAAGTTCGATGTTGAGGGGGTAGAGGAAGTGCGTCGTAAGTTCTTTGCGACTCTATATAATACTTATCAATTCTTCGCCCTTTATGCGAATTATGATAATTTTGATGCTTCTCTTTCTGAAGTACCATTTGCTGAAAGACCAGAAATTGACCGCTGGATTCTCTCTAGTTTGAATACGCTTATTAAGGAGGTTGATTTACAGTTAGAGGCTTATGAACCAACACGCGCAGCTCGTGCTATCAGTGAGTTTGTAAGCGAACAATTAAGTAACTGGTATGTGCGCTTGTGTCGTCGTCGTTTCTGGGCAGGAGAGATGGATGCTGATAAGCTCTCGGCATATCAGACATTGTATCGTTGCCTTGTAACGGTGGCACAACTTATGGCTCCTATCGCACCATTCTACGCTGATAGATTATATAGAGACTTGACAAAGTCAGATAGTTCTGTTCACTTGGCTTTATTCCCAGAATATAATGAGGGAGAAGTGAATAGTAAGCTAGAAGAAAGTATGTCTGTAGCTCAAAGTATCTGTTCGATGATTTTGGCTCTTCGCAGAAGAGAGAATCTCAAGGTACGTCAGCCATTGCAGACAATTATGATTCCGATTTTATCAGAAGCAGATAAGTCTGTCATTGAGCCTGTTCGTGAGTTAATCCTTAGCGAAGTGAATGTTAAGGAACTCCGATTTGTTCACGATGGAGATGGTATCCTTGTTAAGCGCATAAAGCCAGACTTTAAGCGTCTTGGTCCAAGATATGGAAAGATCATGAAGGCTATCGCTCAGTACTTGCAAACATTGGAGCAGGAGCTTATCAATAAATTGGATAGAGAAGGTACGCTTGAATTGATTATAGAAGGTCAGCAAGTTATTTTAGAGCGTGCTGATGTTGATATTATCAGTGAAGACATTCCAGGCTGGCTTGTTGCTAATGATGGTCGTTTTACTGTAGCTCTAGATGTTACAGTAACGGAGGAACTTCGTTTAGAAGGTCTTAGCCGAGAGCTTGTCAATAGACTGCAGAATCTTCGTAAATCATCAGGCTTAGAGCTCAGTGATAAGATTAGTGTTCAGATTGAACGTCATCCTGATATGGCTGGTGTTTATGCTCAGTATGCGGCAAAGATTGCTAGTGAAGTACAAGCAACGACTTTTGAAGAAGTAGAAAAGCTTTCAGAAGGTGTCGCTTTAGATATGGATGGCTTCGAGCTTAATGTATCACTTCGCAAAGCATAAACTTTAGATAGCTTAAACATATTACAATCATAATTAAACTGCGATGGATGCAAACGTAAAGGTAGCTTATAGTGATGAAGAGCTACAGGAGTTTAAGGAGTTAATTCTTCAAAAGCTCGAACAAGCAACTCGAGATTATGAGGCATTACGAGATAATGCTGTCTCGGCAGGTAATGATATTGGAGATACGTCGCCAACATTTAAGACGCTCCAAGAAAGCGCAGCTAATCTTAGCCGAGGTGAGAATGGACGAATGGCAGAACGTCTGCTTAAGTTTATTCAAGGCTTACAAGCCGCTCTAGTGCGTGTTGAGAATAAGACTTATGGTATTTGTCGAGTAACAGGTAATTTGATTCCAAAGGAACGATTAAGAGCTGTTCCTCATACGACTCAATGTATTGAAGCTAAACTTGGAGAGAAAAAGTAATTCAAATAATAAGCAGGGGTGGATACTACTCCTGCTTATCCTGCTCCTATTGGTTATCGACCAAGCGAGTAAAATATGGGTAAAGACCTCAATGATTGAGGGGGAAAAGATTGAGCTCTTTTCTTGGTTTAGGATTTACTTCATCGAAAACGAGGGTATGGCTTATGGCATTACGCTCGGAAGTAAATTGTTTCTGACTCTTTTTCGTATTGTCGCTATGACAGTAGGATCATTTTATCTTGCTCGTATGGTTAAGCGTGGTACTTATCCTATAGGTTTCCTTGTTTGTCTAGCTATGATTATTGCTGGAGGCTTCGGAAATGTCTTTGATTGTATCTTCTACGGTAAGATATTTTCTTCCAGTGTAGGACAAGTTGCTCAGTTTGTTCCTTGGGGAAGTGGCTACGGCGAGTTATTACATGGCAAGGTTGTTGATATGATTAGTGTTCCTCTAGTGCAAACGACTTATCCAGATTGGATGCCTTTCTGGGCAGGAGAGCCTTTCATATTCTTTGGTCCAATTTTTAACTTCGCTGATGCGTGTATTTCTGTAGGAGTGTTTCTATTGCTTGTTTGTTATCCTCGTTTGTTTTCACAAGCTTTAGAAGGGCTTAGTCAGGATAAAAAATAAGTTAGCTTAAAGATATAATGGTTAGGAAAGGTTTTACTTACGGATTTCTAAGAAGGATATGTGCTTTTGCTTCAGCCAGCTTGTTGTGTGCATGTTCTGGTGGAGGATGGAAGCGTATCCCCGCAGATAAAGTCCGTCAGTTACTTCCTAGATATGCTCTTTTGGCGGCTGCTTTGCAAGATAGGAATGCGCCAGATAGTGTAAGGGCTACTGCATACAAGCAATTTCTTGAGAAGGAAGGCTACACGCTTACTGATTGGGATAGTACTATGGCTTGGTATGCAAAGAATAACATGCCTCTTTATTACGACTTTTACCGTTTGACGAGCGATAGTCTAAATAAAGAAGCCGATAGATTGCAGCTTAAGCAAGATAGTATTTTCCGTATTGAGGAATTAGCTAATAAACGTAGAAACTACAATCTTGACTCTGTTAATCTATTATCGCTCGGAACGATTAACGCAGGGCAAGGAGATTTAGTTAATCAAACGTTCTCAATAGCACCTTCGCC
>RBKG01000105.1 GCA_003640335.1 Porphyromonas sp. | reverse complement strand
ATAATCGCTGAGAGCCCCTCGGCTTTCTTTTCCTCAAGGAAAGCTTGCACTCTCCTCTGCTGGTCTTCTTGACTCTCGCCATTAGGAGTAGGTGTTTTCAGATACTGCTCGAAGAAGACATCTGTCTCCATATCTCCGATAATCTCTGCCCATGGTCTACCTTCCCAATCGCCAAAATTCATTTCCTTAAGACGATTATCACGCTCGGCATCAGGATAGCCACAGAAAGAAGCAAGTTTTACAGCTCTCTTAAGTGGACTAGTGTAGACTCTATCGACTCGAATCCCTTCTATTGACTTGAGCGTCTTGGTCGCTTCTTCCTCAAATGTCTCTCGCACATCCACATCGGTAGCTCCATAACAAGTTACCGAACCGTCCCAAACCACTGAGGTATGACGTATCAAATAAACCTTCATCGACGCTGACCTCCTCTTGTTCCGCTATGACGTTGAGGTTTATGCTCCTTAGGCTCCTCAAGCAAATCAACTTCCAAACTTCTTGCCTTAGCCTTATTGATAGGATTATTCTTACTTGTCTTTCTTAAGGCTGCACTCTTGCTCGCATGCTGCAATCGCTGACTCTCAGCACGCTCAGAAGCACGGTCTTTGGTGCGAACTTTATTATCCTTAGCTTGCTCATGCTTAACAACTTTCTCAAGTGCAAAATGCTCCTGAATAAGCTCCTTCACAGGCAGGTCCATATCATCAAAAAGCACAACATCCTGAACACCCACCATATCGCCAAGGTCAGCACGCTTGCCATTGATGCGAACTCTTCCTCTACGAATAAGGTCATCGACCTCTCTACGTGAGCCAAGCCCAGCATCACTGATTAACTTATTTATTCTTAACTTCATTTCTATCATTCCTTTATATACTTAAACAGCTTATCGGCAATTTGTTTATCACTCATCGGTTTACGACAAGGCATATCCCCATACTTACAGCTTTTGACTACGCCAAAAATCGAACAAGGGCGGCAATCCAAATGCTCATCTTGAACACAATCCTCCAACCTCTGTCCCATGCCCAAGAAACCTGCATAAGGATGCGTAGCACACCACACAGATACGACAGGGACACCAAGCATAGATGCAAAATGCATATTCGCACTATCCATAGAGAGCATAACGCGTAGTCTGCTCATCAGAAGCAACTCATCAGACAAGCACAACTGCCCTGCTAGCGAACGTACACAAGGATACTTCTGAGCCCATACAGCCAGCTCGTCAGCCTCCTTACCCTTTCCACCAAAGAGATAAACATGAATGCCCTCTACACTCAAGTGTGCAACGACACGCTCTATCAAACTTAAATCACAAGTCTTAGATACTGTCGAGGCAAAAGGGGCAATTCCGACAATAGGCTCTTCGGCAAAAGCTTCGGCATACATCGTCTTCAGTTCTTCAGACGATGCCACACCATCATCAAGCCTAATCCGCTCATAATCGCCATTAGGACACCTAAGCCCAGCCTCTCGGAAACATCGCTCATAGAGGCTCTGCATAGGAGGCACTACCCCTTCATTGGTGTTTTGTGCCTTATTAGCCAATAAATAAGCACGCTCTCTACGAGGCTTATTTAGATGGTGTACCTTAACGCCCCTTAAACTTAGCGACCAGCGAATAAGCTTAGTTCGCAAAACATCGTGAGCATCAATACAAATATCAAAATGCTCATCAACAAGCCGTCCTATATAACGCAATAAGCCCCAAAGGCTATGCGCTTCACCCTTCACATCTATAGTCATAGACTTCAGATTAGCAGGCGCATTGAGGAGTAGCTTGGCAAAGAAAGGCTGCGTTAGTAGCGTAAACTCATGCTCTGGGTTCAAGCGAGCGACACTGTAGAGTACAGGTATCAGCATCGCCACATCCCCCATAGCGGAGAAGCGAGAGACTAATATCCTAGCCACGTTCTCCCTCTAGAGTGTCTGCCCCTTTAGCATCGGATTGAGCTCAGGGTCGTTGTACATCTTCATTTGCTTGTAGACCTTCATATACTTACGACCCGTAGCAATATCTTCAAGTAGCTCATCTATCGCTGTCGAGAGGTCCACGAGCTGAGTCTTGAGAACAAGCAACTTATCGGTACACTTAACCCGTATTTCCTCAGTCGCAGCAGTTTCTACCGCCTTAGACATGTAGTTGATTTTAAGAAAGAGAATAGACAGGCGGTCAATAGCCCAAGCAGGACTCTCAGTATTGATTTTAGCTGATGGCTGCACCTCTACCCCCTGATACTTCTCCAAGAAAAAGCTATCAATGAGCTCTACTAAGTCGGTACGCTCCTGATTACTTCTATCTATGCGACGCTTAATAGTCAATGCTACCTCAGGCTCAATATCTGGGTCTCGGATAATATCCTCTAAGCCCCACTGCGCATGGTCAATCCAGTTCTTACGAAATAGGTCAGCCTCAATAGTATGGGGAGGATAAGGATTAGGGCATACTACATCCACACCTCCAACCTTATTATATACATCCACAGCCTGAGCAAAGATACGCCCAGCCATTGCACTAAAAGTTTCTGTACTCATAGCTCTTATTCTTTCTTGTTCTGTATCAAAGATAATAAAGAAAACGAAAACCGCAGCACTCAACCTCACGGCTAAGTCTGCGGTAATTCACTTCACTAAATTATATAAAGAGACTTCTGCTTTTGGTGAGACTATTTTCATAGCCTCTTGACTTGGTTAATGAACACGTGTTATTCGATAGTTAAGGTTGGTCGAAATAGGCAAGCGTCATCTCTCTATGCTATCCTCTTCGGGTGATATTCACGTCAGCCAAAGAGCTATATCTCGATATGCACACATCATCTGAGAGCGTGTGAAGGAATTACCATTACCCAGCCTCTTAATAGGTTGGTTAAGTAATTTGGTTGGAAATCGTTTGCGGAATAAGTTGTTGCTTGGGATAATGAATAAACCTGCACCTTACTCTCACACGATGATTATGCAACAATCATGTACTATGTCCACACAATCTCGTCTTTGAGAGCTTTTAAATCTCCGTGCAAGGTATTCTTTAGGTAGGATATACCTAGGGCTTCCAAGGATAGGAAACTATACCCACGATGCACATAAGGTTTGGCAATCTTAATCCCGAGATTGTGGCATCATTGCCTGCTAGCAGGTCTCCTGACTCATATACTCCTTGGCAACCTTCCCGATCCACGTTTCGAATCAGTGGTTTATTTTGCCTCAGTTACTCTTCTCAGATGAGTGAGCTCGTATAATTACAGTAGCGGGTACTGTCCCAGATTTTCACTGGCTTCCCTTGCAGAGCGCAATTCGCTCTTACTAGTAGACACTGCAAAGGTAATATATTTATTTCAATATATAAGACTCGCATAATTCTTCACACAGAACAGATATATCAAAATAACCCAGCAATCTATTAGAATTTCGTCGTAGATGAGCCCTTTAGGGCGACACTCTTCATAGCCCAGGGCGCAAGCCCTGGGTAATAATAGTCAATATATTTATTGAGCCCCTTTAGGGGCGGCACTCCCGAGACGTAAGGCAAATGCTCGCGCTGTTGTGCCGCTCCTCATCGGAGCTCATATTATTTGTTGTTTGTGTATACCCAGGGTTCTGTTCGTGCCTTTGGCACTCTCGCCACCCTGGGCTTTGCAGGAGTGTCGCCCTTGCAGGGCTCTTTGACTTGCATAAAAACCAGTCCCTCTATAATAAAAGTACAATCGTGAGTACGACGCACTCGTTGTCGTAAGTACGCGCACTTACAATAATAAGTACACGTAAACACTTCAGTAAGTACGCGTACTTATCTCAGTGAGTACACGCACTTACAATGATAAGTACACG
>RBKG01000156.1 GCA_003640335.1 Porphyromonas sp. | reverse complement strand
GCAAGCAATAAAGCATGCGTAAGAAATAATATTAAGATTAACTAATGGCAACTAAGATCAGATTGCAGAGACACGGTCGTAGAGCATATGCGTTCTATCGTATCGTTGTTGCAGACAGTAGAGCACCACGTGATGGTAAGTTTATTGAGAAGATTGGTACTTACAACCCTAATACTAATCCAGCCACAGTAGATTTGAACTTCGAACGTGCTCTTTATTGGCTTAACACAGGTGCACAGCCAACGGATACTGCTCGCAATATCCTTTCGCACGAAGGTGTACTTCTTATGAAGCACCTACAAGGTGGTATCAAGAAGGGTGCTTTCGGTGAAGCTGAAGCACAGGCTAAGTTTGAAGCATGGACCAAGAAGCGCGATGAGCAAGTTGGTGCAGTGAAGGCTGGCCTACAAGCTGAAAAGCTCGCTGCAGCTAAGGCAGCTTTCGAAGCTGAAGTAGCAGCGAATAAGGCTAAGGCTGAAGTTGTAGCTCAGAAGAAGGCTGCAGCTCTTGAAGCAGAAGCTTCAGCATCAGCAGAAGAAGCTACTGAAGAAGTAGCAACAGAGGAGACATCAGCAGAGTAATAAGTATATAAGCAATACAGAATAAAAACTCTGATGTTTTTAACAATGAAGACGGGATACGACAAGCACTCCATGGGGTGTGTCGTACCTGTCTTTTTTGCTTTTAATTAGGTGATAACCGAATCATTAAATAGATTTATGACGAAACAACTACTATGCGTTAGTGCTGGTATGCTACTCTTCGGAGTGAGCATGGCTGAAGCTCAGGTAACAACTTCGAGCATTAACGGAACAATTACAGACAGTAAGACCAAGGAAACTCTTATTGGTGCTTCTGTCGTTGTACGCCACATGCCTACGGGTACAGTTTATGGCGCTGCTACCAATGCTAAGGGTAACTTTGCTATCCAAGGTCTTCGCCCTGGTGGTCCTTACACTGTAGAAGTGTCTTATGTAGGCTACAAGACTGTAAAGATTCAGAACCTCTCTCTCTCTCTTGGTGAGGCAGAGACGCTCAACGTTAAGCTTACTGATGATAATCAGCTAAGCGAAGTCCTCGTAACGGGTAAGAAAACAAACTCGCTTAATGCTACACGCACAGGTTCGGCTACAAGCTTTAACCGTGCAGCTATGGACCGTGTGCCTACTGTTAGCCGCAGCATATCAGATATAGCTCGTCTTACTCCTCAAGCTAATGGTACTGGTTCGTTTGCTGGTGCTAACAGCCGCTACAACAGCTTCCAGATTGACGGTGCCGTAAATAACGACGTCTTTGGTCTTGGTCAAAGTGGTAAGAACGCTATTTCTCTAGAAGCTATTGACGCTCTACAAGTTGTTATTGCTCCTTTTGATGTACGTCAGAGTGGCTTTACTGGTGCTGGTATGAACGCTATCACTAAGAGTGGTACGAACACTTTCCACGGTTCTGCTTATGATTACTATTATAATCAGGATTTCTATGGAACGACTGCTGGTAAGGACGTTAAGGAACGTAAGAAGCTTAACGACCAGTATGAAAATACTGTAGGTTTTACCGTAGGTGGTCCTATTGTTAAGGATAAGCTCTTCTTCTTCGCTAATGGTGAATACATTAAGAAGCTAACTCCAGCTACATTTATCCCTGGTGATGGCTTGTCTAAGATTAAGAAAGACGAAGCTGATAAGGTAGAGAAGAAGCTTAAGGACTTAGGTTATGATGCTGGTGGTTATCTAGGACACAATGTGCCAGAAGAAACTTATAAAGCGCTTCTTCGTTTGGACTGGAACATCAATGCGGCTAATCACCTCACAGTGCGTTATAGCCACATTCTCGATGACCAGTTTAACTTTAGCAATAGCCCAACGCAGCTGCTATTCCGTAACTTCGGTTATGGTAAGCGTAGCATCACAAATACAATCGTATCAGAGCTGAACACACGTTTTAGCAACAGCCTTTCAAATGAATTGCGTGTAAGCTATAGCGGTATCCGTGATAATCGTACTTTCAGTGGTAAGCCATTCCCTGCTGTTCAGATAGACCTTGCAGGAGGAAGCCGTATCCGCGCAGGGGTTGATGCTAATACGCCTCTAAATGAACTAGGTCAAGATATTTTCTCTTTGACAAATAATTTGACTTGGACGAAGGGTAACCATACATTTACATTTGGTACGCATAATGAGCTCTTCAAGATGCGCAACCTCTTTGTTCCTAATGCTTATGGTTACTATGAGTACCGAAATCGCAAGTTCAAAGATGCTAATGGTAAAGAAGTTTCTGTCCTTGGACTTGATGATTTCTTGAACATTGGTACAGCGCAAGAAGTAGGTCCTAGCCTTTATCGCCAAATGAGAGTCAATACAAATGTTACTGGTGATGCTCGTTGGGCTTCTGAGTTCTGGGCTGGTCAGGTAAGCTTGTATGCTCAAGATGATTGGAAGGCTAGCGACAAGCTACGTCTAACTTATGGTTTGCGTGTAGATGCTCCATTCTTCATTGATACTCCTACAGAGAACCCAGCATTCAATAATAGCCAGATTGCTAAGGATTATGGGGTGACAAATAATTATCTGCCTAAGATTACACCTCTATTCTCTCCTCGTATTGGCTTCCGTTACAATGTAGATGATGAGCGTCTCTACGTCGTACGTGGGGGAACGGGTATCTTCACTGGTCGTGTGCCTTTCGTATGGATTTCTAACAGTTTCTCAAACTCAGGTGTTGAGTTTGCTAGCACTGAGCGCAGAGGTAAGGATGTTTCCGACAATGTGCGTTTTACTCCAGACCCAATGAATGCAGTTGGAGATAAGAACTTCGTTGCTGGTTCAAGTCTGATTAACCTTGCAGCGAGAGACTTTAAGTATCCACAGGTATGGCGTAGTACACTCGCTTTCGAAGCTATGCTTCCAGGTGGTATCAAGGCTACTCTTGAAGGTATGTTCACTAAGAACCTGAACAACGTACGCTATCGTAACTACGCTCTAGTAAAGGCTGGAGAGAAGGATTACGGAAATGGTGAAGTACGTCCTATCTACAAGCAACGTCCTGATGCACGTCTTTACTCTTCTGTTATTGCGCTAGAGAATACAGACAAGGGTTATAGCTATAACTTTACTGCTAGCTTGAGCAAAACGTTTGCTTTTGGTCTTGACGCTTCGGTATCTTATACCTATGGTATGACTCGTGGTTCTAATGATGGAGCTTCTTCTATCGCTAAGTCTAACTGGGAGTACAACTACTCTAACGATATCAATGCTGATGAGGTTGGCTACTCAAGCAATGACCTTCGTCATCGTCTACTTGCTCAGCTGAACTATCGTGTAGAGTACGGTAAGAACTTCGCTACAACTATCGGTATCGTTTATAATGGACAGTCTGGGGACCGTTATTCAATCATTGCGAATAATGACCTTAATGCTGATGGTTCTCGTAATGACCTTTCTTACATCCCTCGTACAGCTACTACGGTTAAGGGTTCTGCTATTAGCTATGAAGACTTCTTGAGCCAAAATCCTGATATCGCAAGATTCGCAGGTCGTATCACTGAGCGTAATGGCTTCGTAACACCATTCTTCCACCGCTTTGATGTGCACTTCGCTCAAGATTTCTTTGTGAATGTCGGTGGTCGTCGTCATACACTTCAGTTGAATGCTGATGTTATTAACTTCGGTAATCTGCTTAATCGTGCTTGGGGTATGAACCCATATATCTTGTATAGCAGCATCTCTCCTATCACTGAGAAGGCTGATGGTACATACGAGTTCAACCTACGTACAGAGAAGCCTTGGTCTTACTCAGATATCAGTTCTCGTTGGAGAGCTCAGGTAGGTATCAAGTACATTTTCTAATGTAGACCTTACTGATATAA
>RBKG01000041.1 GCA_003640335.1 Porphyromonas sp. | reverse complement strand
ACTGAATAGAGCATCTGACTACGGATCAGAAGGTTACAGGTTTGAATCCTGTCGGAGTCACTTAAGAGCTTAGGAACTTACCTAAGCTCTTTTTTGTTATACCTAAGGCAATAGAATACAATAAAAATTATCCATGCTGCAAGTAGATGGCTTGAGTAAGCGTTATGGCGATAGAGTGCTCTTTGAATCTCTTAGTTTCGCCATAGATAGAGGAGGTAAAATAGGTCTTATCGCCCCTAATGGGAGTGGTAAAACTACACTTATGAATATACTTGTGGGTACAGAACCTGCTGATGCCGGTAGTATCACACACGAACAAGGCTTACGCTGGGCTTACCTCGCTCAGCAACCACATTTGCCCGAGTCAGGAACAATCCTTCAAGCCTGCTTTAATCCTTATGACCCTACGGCTCAGTTAGTTCTTCGATGGGAAGAGGCTGTGGAGCGAGGTGATGATGAGCTGATGAGCAAGCTCTTGCCCGAGATGGAAGCTGCTGGCGCATGGAGTTATGAACAAAGAGCTAAGGAAATCCTTGGCGCACTGGGTATTATTGATACCGCTCGTTCGGTAGAGGGTTTGTCGGGAGGAGAGGCTAAGCGTATAGCCTTAGCGGCAACACTCATTAGCGAACCTGACCTTATTTATTTAGATGAGCCTACGAACCATCTTGATTTGAAGAGTATCGAGTGGCTAGAGAATTACTTGGCTCGTTCGACGATGAGCCTTATCCTCATCACGCACGACCGCTATTTCTTGGACCGTGTATGTAATCAGATTATTGAGATTGATGGCGGGGTTCTATATCGCTATAAGGGTAATTACAATTATTATCTAGAAAAAAGAGACGAACGGCTCGAAGCTGATGCTGCTTTCCTTGCTAAGGGGCGCAATACTTATAGAAGAGAACTTGAGTGGATGCGCAGGCAACCGCAGGCGCGTGGCGGTAAAGCTCGTTATAGAATAGATGCTTTTCATGCCCTTGAAGCACAATTAGCTCGCCCTCGGGCAACGGCTAGTTTGGAGCTCGGCAGTGCTGGTGATACCTATATTGGTAAGAAGATTTTTGAAGCGCACGGCGTTAGCAAGGCTTATGGAGATAAGGTTATCTTGAAGAACTTCGACTATATTTTTTCTCGTCATGATAAGATAGGTATTGTCGGAGAGAATGGCGTCGGTAAGACTACATTCCTGCGTATGCTTCTTGGCGAAGAGATGCCCGATAGTGGTCATTTCGATGTTGGTCAGACGGTGCGCTTTGGTTATTATAGTCAGCGTGACCCTCTGTTTGATAATGATAAGCGGGTAATAGATATTGTACAGGATATTGCCGATACCTTTGAGGGTATGGGACGTGATGGCGAGCGATTGAGTGCTGGGCAGTTACTAACCCAGTTCTTGTTTCCTCCCGAGAGACAGTATGCACCCGTTTCTAAGTTGAGTGGAGGAGAGCGCAGAAGGCTTTATCTGTGTACTGTGCTTGTTAAGAAACCTAACTTTCTTATCCTTGACGAGCCAACGAATGACCTTGATATCTTGACCTTGCAGGTGCTGGAAGAGTATTTATCCGACTTCGCTGGTTGCGTTATCATCGTCAGTCACGACCGCTTCTTTATGGATAAGGTCGCTAATCATCTGCTTTGCTTTGAGGGTGAGGGCTTTGTGCGTGATTTCCCCGGTAATTATAGTCTTTACCGAGAGTGGCAGGAGATGAAGAGCGAGGAAGAACGCCTAAAACGAGAGGCTGAAGCTAGTAAGCGTGTAAGTAATTCGGCTCCAACAAATGCTAAGCCTACGGAGAATAGACCTGTGCGCCTAAGCTATGCGGAGAAGAGAGAGCTAGAAGAGATTGAGCAAAAGCTACCGAAGCTCACCGAGGAGAAAGAGTCTCTAGAACAAGCTCTAAGCTCAGGTAATCTGTCTAGCGATGAGCTGATAGCTGCAAGTACACGTATAGGCGAACTGATAGACTTGATGGATGAATTGGTGCTCCGTCAGCTTGAATTAGAAGAAAAGGTATCGTAAGAAGAGATAGTATCGTTTATGAGTAGGCTGAGTAAAGTGCGCTTCTTACCTTGGGTCGGGGTACTATGCTTGACGATGCTTGTCGGGGCTTGTAAGAGCGTTCGGCTTCAAGAGGGACAGCATATACTAAGAGCAGTAAAACTTAACTTTATAAATCCGAGGGATAAGGAGGCTCCAAGGTCTTCGGACTTGCTCCCTTATGTCAGTCAAAAGGCTGGTCGTCGAGTTATTTATAATGCGAGTGAGGCAGAGTATAGTCAGAGTGCATTGGCTACAGCTCTGTATAATATGGGCTATCTGTCTGCGCATGTGCGGCACTCTGTCGATACGCTTAACCACAAGCATGTGCGTAGCCGTTATGATATTGATTTAGGTCTTCCTTATCGCATTAGTAATCATAGTGAAGAGATTGCCGACCCGATTATACATAGTCTATTACACCCTAGCGATAGTCTGTTGCAAAAACAAGACTTTCCTACTGAAAGATACGCAACGCTTTTAGACTCGGGAGCTAGGCTTTCTCCCGACTTATTGCAGGCTGAGCGTAAGCGTATTACACAGATTTTGCGCAATAGAGGTTATTGGACCTTTCGGGAAGACTTTGTACGCTTTGCTGTCGATACACTAGGCGGACTAGATGATGCTTGGGTGCGCACACGCATAGATACGACGACGCAGATTTACAAGGTCGGACAGATACGATTTTTCCAAGGCGTGATGCGTTCGGATAGTATTCGTGATGCCGTTCAGAGGGTAGAGGGGATTACCTTCCTGTCTGAAGGGCAACATCATATCCGCCCGAATTTGCTTGTGAGTAAGATTTGGTTACGTCCCGGAGGTCTATATGCGCAGGATTTACTTAGTCGTAGCGTATCAGCCTTATCGGACCTCTCGGCTATTCGTACGCTGAATGTTAATCAGCGTATAGATAGCACGGCTAAGACGCCAACGATAAATTTAGATTTCTATACACAGCCAGAGAAGAGTAAGGAGCTTACGACTGATATTGTCGGAACGCACTCGGGAGGAAACTTGGGAACAATAGCTTCTCTCTCATTCCTGCATAATAATATCTTTGGCGGAGCTGAGCGTCTGAGGGTCTCAGCCAATGTCGGGTATGAAGAGCTGGGAACAGCTTCGAGTAATCACTTAAGTTATGGAGTAGAGGCGGCACTTCGTCTGCCTAGCTTGATGATTCCGTTTAGGGGTGAGCGCAGACAGCGACCAACGAAAGGAACGACCGAGTTTACGCTGAGCTATAACTATCTTACTCGTCCCGAGTTTAGGCGCAATGTCTTCTCTAGTTCGTTGGCTTACAGCTGGTCGCAGTATCGTTATCCTGCTTTTCGCTATGTGTTTAAGCCTTTGGAAATCGATTATATGCGTTTCGGCTATATGGACGAGAGCTTTATCGCTACCGTTCCCGAGTATGACCGCATGCTGAATTACCGCAATCAGTTAGCCGTCTCGATGTCCTTGATGTTTAGCTATAACTCATCGCTAGATGTTCGTCGCCACTCATCGCCTTTCCTGCATAATGTTCGTGTTTATCTACAGACGGCAGGTAATCTGCTTACAGCATGGTCTGCACTAGTGAAGGCTCCGCAAGATAATTTTGGTGCCTATATGTTTAATGGCACTAATATCGTTCAGTTCTTTAAGGGAGAATTGGATTATAGTGGCTTATATCGCTTGGGCGGTAAGAATGCGCTTGCTTATAGAGCATCTTTGGCTACGGTCGTGCCGTATGGGAATAGCCGATTTTTGCCCGTAGACTTACGCTATTTCTCAGGGGGAGCGTCAAGTTTGCGAGGTTGGAGAGTAAGAGACTTAGGTCCCGGCTCTATGTCACGCAGTTTGGGTACTTCTATTTTCCATCAAGTGGGGGATATTAGGCTTGACTTGAGTACAGAGCTGAGGTTGAGAGTGCTACCTAGTTGGGAACTAGCATTCTTTACTGATGCGGGTAATATATGGACTATTCGCAAGTACAAGGAGCAAGCTGGAGGCGACTTTGATTTCGGTCGCTTCTATAAAGAGATTGCTTGGAATGTAGGTGCAGGAGTACGTTGGGACTTTGATTTCTTCTTATTGCGTCTAGATGCAGGCCTTAAGCTCTACGACCCACAGAGCGAATATTCATCAAGGTGGGTTATTGGGCAAGCTCCTTTCAAAGACTTAATCGGGGTTCACTTTGGTATAGGATACCCCTTCTAACTATATTATAAATTGTTGTCGTGTTAATAAACGAAATATTTTACAGCCTTCAAGGAGAGGGAATGAACGCAGGTCGTGCTGCGATATTCATTCGTTTGAGTAAATGTAATCTGCGTTGCTCATTCTGCGATACAGAGTTTGACTCAGGTACGGAAATGAGTGTAGAAGAGATACATCAAGCTATCTCAGATTATCCAGCTCAGTTCATTGTGTGGACGGGAGGAGAGCCAACCTTGCAGTTAGATGAAGATACATTGGCTTATTTCCGTCTACTTGGTTATGAGCAAGCTATTGAAACTAATGGCACTCGTCGCCCTCCTATGGGACTTGATTATATTACTTGTAGCCCTAAGCCTGAGGCTATGAATAAGTTGCATGAGAATTTCCCTAAGGGCGTGTCTGAGTTTCGCTTCCCAATAGGAGCGGAAGGAGCATTGCCTCCCAATATCGAAGACTTGCCCTATGCTAAGGCTTATTTGGTGAGTCCTATTTTCGTTGGTGATACTCAGAATGATTTAGATAGGAAGGCTTTAGAGCGTTGTGTAGCCTTTGTTAAGGATAATCCTCGTTGGCGTTTGAGCTTACAGCTGCACAAACTTATCTCAATCCCTTAGTTGGAGACCATTGCATAATAGGGCACTCGCTGCGTTATTTTCGACATTCAGGCTTGGTCATTTACAAGAGTAAACTCCCGTCGCCTTCAGTCTCAATGCCTTGCGATTACCCCATTCTGCAAAGTTCCTCCAAATGATAAGGTTTGCTTATCATTTGGGAGACCGTCGGGCGGTCTCTACTTGGAGTAAGTCAGTCGGTGGGGCGGAAATTATGTTTGTATTATGTCAAATAAAAGTTTTATCTTTGCACCACAAATAGATAGAAATAACGAAAGACGAATAAGAACTTAAATATGACAAAGGCTGAAATCGTAAGCGAAATATCAAAGAGCACAGGCGTTGATAAGGAAACAGCACTAGCAGTAGTGGAGTCGTTCATGGACCACCTAAAGGGTTCAATTGTTCGCGGAGAGAGCGTTTACTTGAGAGGTTTTGGTAGCTTCATCATCAAGGAGCGTGCTGAAAAGACTGCTCGTAACATCTCTAAGGGCGAGACTATGATTATTCCTAAGAGACGTATCCCAGCCTTTAAGCCATCTAAGCTCTTTTCTGTACAAGTAAAGTAAATAAGTAAAACAATTAAATAATAAGACTATGCCAAGCGGTAAGAAAAGAAAACGCCATAAGATGGCTACGCATAAGCGTAAAAAGAGACTGAAGAAGAATCGTCATAAGAAGAAGAAGTAAATCTTGATTCTTCGCAGGAGATAGAAATGAGGGGTTATAAATGATTAGCGGTCTGGTCTGCTCATCTATTATAATCCCTCATAATCTTTATAATACGCATAAAATAACTTGATCATGACAAGCGAATTAATCGTTGATGTTTCACCTAAGCAGATTTCAATGGCCGTCCTTGAAGATGGTCGTCTGATGGAGCTACAGCGTGAACGTCGAGACTTGGCTTTTGCCGTGGGAGATATCTATCTCGGCAAGGTAAAGAAAGTCATGCCCGGCCTCAATGCCGCTTTCGTCGATGTCGGATATGAGAAAGACGCTTTCCTGCATTATCTAGACTTAGGGGTTTCATTTCTGCAACAGCAGAAGTTGCTAGACCTGATTGAGAGTCAAGGTAGCGTTCCCTCTCTTGCTAAAGTTGCCAATCAGCCTATTCTGCCTAAAGATGGTAAGATAGAGCAGTATCTTAAGCCTGGTCAGCATGTGCTGGTGCAGGTTGTTAAGGAGCCTATCTCGACCAAAGGACCGCGCCTATCAGCCGAGCTCTCACTCGCAGGGCGCAATATGGTATTGATGCCTTTTGCTGAGAAGGTAAGTACAAGCCTTAAGATACGTTCTAACGAAGAGCGTAATCGCCTAAAGAAGATTATCCACAGTATTAAGCCTAAGCACTTCAGTGTGATTATACGCACTTCAGCTCAGGATAAGAGCGTGAAGGAGCTGGACCAAGAACTGGGCAAACTAGTACGCCGTTGGGATGAGAGCATTGCTCGCTTGCCCAAGCTGAAAGCCCCTTGTGTCGTTTATGAAGAGGCAAGTCGTGCCTTAGGTCTACTACGTGATACGTTTAATACCTCATTTCAGAGTATTCATGTGAATGATGCTGAATGCTATGAGGATATACGTGAATATATTGCTGATATTGCACCTGAGCAGGAGCATATCGTGAAGCTATACAAAGGCAACTTACCTCTCTTTGATGAAAAGAATGTAACCAAGCAGATTAAATCATCGTTTGGTCGCAATGTTACATTCAAGAGTGGCGCCTACCTTGTTATAGAGCAGACAGAAGCGATGCACGTCGTGGACGTTAATAGCGGTAACCGCTCGCGCAAGAGTACAGAGCAGGAAGAGACGGCTATAGATGTCAATCTAGCGGCAGCCGAAGAGCTTGCTAGGCAGATGCGTCTGCGTGACCTTGGTGGTATTATCTGTGTGGACTTCATTGATATGAAGGACGCCAAGAATAGAGAGTTGCTATACAAGCACATGGTTCAGTTGATGCAGAGCGATAGGGCGAAGCACAATATATTGCCCCTCTCTAAGATTGGTTTGATGCAGATTACTCGCCAGCGTGTGCGCCAAGCTATGCAGGTGAATACGGAAGAAACTTGTCCTAGTTGCATGGGTACAGGCAAGATGACCTCTTCAGTGCTCCTCGTTGAGCAAATAGAGGAAGAGATGCGCCACCTAATGGACGGCATTCTTGTGGACTACATTAACTTGCATGTACACCCTTATGTGGCGGCCTATCTGACTAAGGGGCTTATCTCTATTGCTACTAAGTGGAGGTTCTCTATCGGGAAGATTAAGATTACCCCGAACCAGAGCATGGCCTTCTTGGACTATAAGTTCCTTGACCGTGAGGGCATGGAGATAGGCTTTGATAGCGTATCGCCGAGCGATTGGACAGATGACGATGAAGACTAATACTAGGCTACTAGCTGTAAGCACCGTGTGTTTACAGCTAGTAGCCTAAACTATTTATAGATGATAACTTATCCATCTAGACTTGTAGAGAGAGCCGTCGAGCAGCTAAGTAGCCTCCCCGGTATTGGGCGTAAGAGTGCCTTACGTTTGGCTCTGCACATGCTGACTCGTTCGGAGAAAGATATCCACACGTTTGCAGAGGCTCTTACTGAGATGCGCGACCATATAATCTACTGCAAACGCTGCTATAATATCAGTGATACAGAGTTATGTAGCATCTGTTCAAATCCTAATAGAGATGCTTCTACGCTTTGCGTTGTGCGCCATGTGGGCGATGTTATGTCTATTGAGAATACAGCCCAATATAGAGGATTGTATCATGTGTTAGGCGGTGTTATCTCGCCTATTGATGGTGTCGGTCCTGAAGATTTGCGCATAGCCGAACTTATAGAACGCATTGATGCTGGTGGTATCGATGAGGTTATCCTTGCTCTAGGCACAACGATGGAGGGTGATACCACTAACTTTTTCATTAACCGCGCGCTCTCTGGGCGAGGTGTAAAAGTATCGGTGATTGCTCGTGGAGTAGCTGTCGGCGATGAAATCGAATACGCCGATGAAGTAACCTTAGGTCGCTCTATTCTGAATAGATTAGACTTTGAGCAAAGTATGCGTTTCTAAATAACTGACAATGTATGAGAACTGCAATGAAGTCCGAACGCTTATATCTTCGCTCTTTTGAGGACAACAAACAGGATATATCAGCCCTCTATCAGTGGGAGAATGACCCCGAGTCTTGGGATAGCTCGATGGCGAGCAATCCCGTATCGGCTAAGTTTATCCGAGAGTATATCCTAGAGTCGGCGACAAGCCTGATTACACAAGGCACGATGACCCTAGCTATCGGACTCGCTGAGACGCAAGAGCTGATAGGTTACTTGCAGTTTCTCGGCTACGATGCGATAAGTCAGAGAGTAGGCTATGGTCTTTATATTGCGCCCGAGCATAGGCGTAAGGGCTATGGTCGTGAGGTCGTTCAGCTGGCAGAGCAGTATGCCTTTCAGCATTTAGGAGTACGCTTAGTTTATGCTGATATATTGTCGAATAATCTCTCGTGCTGTAAGCTCTTTGAGGCTCTCGGTTACGAACTAAAGGCGACGCTCCCTGAGTGGCATTGGAGCCAAGGCTCTTGGCACAATCTCAATTACTACATGAAATGGAAGAACTAGTAAAATCAAGAATAGAAGCTCTACGCAATGAGATACATAGGCATAATTATGCCTATTATGTCTTGTCCAATCCTACTATATCTGACCGAGAGTATGACCTCTTGATGAAGGATTTGCAGGACTTAGAAGCAGAGTATCCAGAGTTTATTACCCCTGATTCACCTACGCAGCGTGTAGGGAGCGACCGCAATCAGTCTTTTCAGCAGGTTGCGCACCGCTATCCTATGCTTTCTCTCGGCAATACGTATAGCTATGACGATGTGCGTGACTGGTATGAGCGCGTAAGTAAGGATTTGCAAGAACCCTTTGAAATATGTGCCGAGTTGAAGTTTGATGGGCTTTCTATTTCTTTGATTTATGAGCATGGTAAGTTCGTTCAGGCTCTTACTCGTGGCGATGGTACTTATGGCGATGATGTAACGGCTAATGTCCGCACTATTCGTTCTATTCCGCTTGTTCTTCATGGAGATAATATCCCTGCATCACTAGAGGTGCGCGGCGAAGTCTTACTTCCCATAGCTGAGTTTGAACGCATCAATGCTGAGCGTTTGACCAATGGAGAGACGCCTTTTGCTAATCCTCGCAATGCCGCAAGTGGTACGCTTAAGAGCCTTGATGTTCAAGTTGTATCTGAGCGTAGACTAGATGCTTACCTCTATTATGTGCCGGGGCAGGAGCAAATGGATGATAGCCATTACGAACGATTACAAACTTGTCATCGTTGGGGCTTGAAGGTAAGCCAAGAGACTCAGCTATGCCGTTCTCTTGATGAGGTTATAGCCTTTTTGGATAAATGGGATGTCGCCCGACGTAACTTGCCTGTGGCTACTGATGGTGTTGTACTTAAGGTTAATTCGATAAGTCAGCAGGAGTCTCTCGGATACACGGCGAAGAGTCCTCGCTGGGCTATCGCTTATAAGTTTGCCGCCGAGCGTGTTCAAACGAAACTTATTAGCGTTGATTATCAAGTAGGCCGTACGGGAGCCGTGACACCTGTTGCTAATCTAGAACCAGTACCTATCTCAGGAACTATCGTCAAGCGTGCTACACTGCATAATGCCGACTTTGTCAAGGCTCTAGACTTGCATTTAGGCGATGTCGTCTCAGTAGAGAAGGGCGGAGAGATTATCCCTAAAATTATTTCGGTAGATGTCAGTCAGCGCGATGAAGATGCCGAACAAATAAGTTTCCCTACACATTGCCCTGCCTGTGGTACAGAGTTGAGCCGTGTGGAAGGTGAAGCAGCCTATTTCTGCCCTAATAATGTCGCTTGTCCTCCTCAGCAAATGGGGCGCGTTGAGCATTATTGTGGTCGTAAGGCTGCCGATATACGCATAGGTCCTGAAACGATAGACCTACTTTTTGAAGAAAAATTGATTGAGGGTATTGCTGATTTATATACCCTCACAGCTGACCGCCTTATGGAGCTTCCGGGCTTTCAGAGGCGCAGTGCCGAGAAGTTGATAGAGAGTATAGAGGCTTCTCGCACACAAGCATCATTCCCAGCTATTCTCTTCGGCTTGGGTATTCGCTATGTGGGTGAAACAGTCGCTAAAATTTTGGCACGTGCCTATGGCTCTATTGAGGAACTAGAGGCTCAGACCGTGGAGAGCTTATGTGCTACTCCTGAGATTGGAGCTGTGATTGCGCAGAGCATTGTGGATTTCTTCGCTGATGAACGCAATCGAGCATTGGTTAATCGCTTAAAGTCTTATGGTGTGCGCCTTGCCCTCAGTGAGGACGAACGTCCCTCGGTGGTAGAGGGTAGTGCTATTGCAGGGAAGACATTTGTCGTTAGTGGTGTTTTTGCTGTGCATAGCCGTGATGAGTATAAGGCGATGATTGAGCAATATGGAGCTAAGCTAAGCTCTTCAATCTCCAAGAAAACGGATTATATCCTTGCTGGAGATAAGATGGGACCAAGTAAGCTTGCCAAAGCCACAGAGTTAGGCATTACTATTCTAGACGAGCAAGCGTTTTTGTCGCTTATTAATTAAGAGAGTGCGTACAGAATGCGGTAATTGTAAGGCATTGAGACTGAAGGCGACGGGAGTTTACTTGCGTAAATGACCGAGCCTGAATGTCGAAAATAACGCAACAAGTGCCGCACAATGCAATGGTCTCTAAGAAGTTTACTATATTAACAAAATAAAATAATTCAACAACCTTTAAACACGATTGTATGGATATCCTATTCACGATTATCCTAGTTTTCTTGGGAGTCCTCTCCATCATTGACCTCTTCGTAGGGGTGAGTAATGATGCTGTTAACTTCCTGAACTCTGCTGTCGGTGCTAAGGCTGCACCCTTTAGGACGGTACTCATAGTTGCTGCTATTGGGGTCTTTATCGGGGCGGCTCTAAGTAATGGTATGATGGATATAGCCCGCCACGGGATTTATAATCCGTCTTACTTCTCCTTTAGAGAGGTGATGATTATCTGTCTTACGGCTATGATTTCAGATGTCATTCTTCTCAATATCTTCAATACTCTTGGCTTGCCAACCTCTACGACGGTAACCATGGTATTTAATCTACTTGGTTCTGCCTTCACAATCTCAATGCTTAAGATTTCGGGCGATACTACAGGTAGTTTAGAATTGATGGAGTTAATCAATACGAGTAAAGCCCTCCAAGTGATTGTAGCGATATTTATGTCGGTAGTGATTGCGATTTTCTTCGGTACGCTCGTGATGTGGATTTCGCGTGTTATCTTCTCATTCAATTATAAGAAGAACCTTAAGTATTTCTCTGGCTTATTCGGTGGACTTGCTATTACAGCGATTATCTACTTTATGATTTTCCAAGGGCTTAAGGAATCGGCTTTCATGACTCCTGAGTATAAGCAATGGCTTAGTGAGAATACACTGATGCTCTTATCTTATATCTTCGTGGGTAGTGCCGTGGTGATGCAGATTCTTAATGCCTTTAAGGTGAATATCTTTAAGGTGATTATCTTGGCTGGTACCTTGGCGCTTTCGCTTGCTTTTGCTGGTAATGACCTTGTGAACTTTATTGGGGTTCCGCTCTCTGGTCTGTCAGCCTTCCAAGATTATATGGCCCATGGTGCAGGTGATTATAACAATTACCTCATGGGAGCTAATAATGGACCAAGTACAACGCACTGGGGCTTCCTCATATTCGCTGGTGCTGTCATGGTTACTGCTCTTGTCTTCAGTAAGAGTGCGCACAACGTTATCAAGACTTCTGTAAATCTCTCTCGCCAAGATGATGGCGAGGAGGCTTATGGTACATCGCGTATCTCTCAGGGGCTTGTTCGTGTCGTGCATACAGCGAGTAAGACTATTGCCCAGCTTATGCCTACCACAGCTAGCAAGTGGATAGATAGCCGTTTCAATAAGCAAGAGATTATTTTAGAAGAACCCGGAGCTGCTTTTGACCTCGTTCGTGCATCTGTAAACCTTGTGATTGCGGCTCTACTTATTGCTGCAGGTACGTCTCTTAAGTTGCCACTATCTACTACTTATGTTACGTTTATGGTGGCTATGGGTAGTTCGCTTGCTGACCGTGCTTGGAGCCGTGAGAGTGCTGTGGGGCGTTTAACTGGTGTAATGGGCGTTATCGGTGGTTGGTTCGTAACAGCAGGTGCTGCCTTTATCATCTCAAGTATAAGTGCAGTTTCTATGTACTATGGTGGTTTTGTGGTGATGTTTATCCTCATCTCTATTGCCATCTTTATGCTAGTCAGCGACCACTTCGTTAAGCGTAAGAAGGGAACAGAAGAAGATGCACTCTTCCTTAAAATCCTTGATACTGACAAGCCCGAAGAAATGTGGACTTTGCTTTCTCAGCATGTGCGCATGACGCAGGTTAAGTTCCTTGAGCATGTGTCTAAGGATTATGTCTCTCTTACTGATGGTCTGCTCAATGAAGACTTCCGCACGCTAAGTCGCTTACGTAGCAAGACGGAAGACCATAAGCGTGAGTTTAAGGCTATGCGCCGTAAAGAAACGCTTTGCTTGCGTCGTATCCCTACTGATGAGGTGCTTGAGAAGAGCATGTGGTTCCACCTTGGGGCAAATGCTTGTTTGCAGACTCTCTATGCTATTGAGCGTTCGACAGATGTTTGTAATGAGCATGTCGCTAACAACTTCAATCCGCTTCCCGAAGATTTAAGAAATGAGTTTATACCTGTCCGCAATCAGGTTCTAGAGTATATCAACCTTATCTTGCAGATGATTTCTAGCGGTGATATGTCAGGAGTTAAGCAAACCAAGGCTATCGGTAAGGAACTCAAGGAGCACGTTAAGGAAATGCGCAAAATACAGATGAAGCGTACGCACAAGGGTGAGCGTGAGAATGTGCGTGTATCGCTCGTTTATATGAATGTGCTTCAAGAAACGAATGAAGTTTTGACTAATCTCCGTCATCTCATTGACTATACGCAGCACTTGCAGGTTGATGAAGACGAAGAGTAAATAAAGACTCAAATCAATCC
>RBKG01000171.1 GCA_003640335.1 Porphyromonas sp. | reverse complement strand
TATGTACCTTTGTAGCCAAATGAGATTATTCCATAAATGATTGACTTCAAACATATAACAAAATACGCAGCCTTTCCAAGTATTTTCCTCTTATTGGCGGCCTGCTCAATACGACCTTATCAAAGCTCAGAAGCGGTTTTGTACACAGGTATTAAATCCATTCAAATAGAAGACTCGCTACCACGAAATAAACATCTAGATAGTATTATTGCTACGGCTGAGCAACAACTCAGTTATGCTCCCAACAATGCCATATTTGGCAGTAGTACTCTACGCTGGCCTCTACCTCTTATCGGTCCATACCTATATCTTAAGTATGCCGACAGCAAAACATTCATAGGGAAGACACTACACCGCCTAGGGAGCAAACCCAAATGGCTTGATGAAGTTAATCCAAAGCTGAGAGCAGAGGTTACAAAACGTATTCTAGGCGAAGCCGGTTATCTCGGTGCAGAGGTTACAAGCGAACCCATATACTCTGATAAGGATAAGTACGAGGCAAAAATCAACTATCGTGTTAAGCTAGGACCTCAATACCTTATTGACAGTGTCGCTTATCTACCCTCATTCCGCCTTAACGATAGCACTATTTTCACGCATAAAGAGCATAGTGCCATACAAACAGGGCAACCCTTCAGCATAGACCTACTCAGTAAAGACAGGACTTATATCAGCCAAGTTCTTAGGAACTCAGGATATTATTTCTTTACCCCGTCGTACATCAGTTACGAGGCTGATAGCTTAAAAAAGTCTCAAGCGATACAGCTACGAAGCCTTCTACAAAAAGAAACACCAGCACAAGCTCTTCGACAATGGCGCATCGGGCGTATCAATGTGCGTTTCTTCGACCAAGATTTCTCAAATGAGGGTACAGACCTATCGCGTTCGTTCGTTGATATCGACTCTGGTGTCCGGGCTTATGCTGCCGGACATTTACCTATTAGGCGTAAGGTTCTTAATACCCTACTCAAGCTTAGACCTGATAGTATTTATCGCCAATCTCTCGAAGAGCGTACCATACGAGGGCTGAGCAACATCGGAGCCTTTACCAATACAGAAATAACTTACACCCCTCAGCTAAGTGAAGATGAAATCAAAAATCTTTCCGAGGGTGAGGTGGCTCTTATGGACATGAATGTCGTTATACAGCGTGATAAAATCTGGGACGTCAGTCTTGGCGGACAGTTCATGCATAAGACGACTAACTTCATAGGACCGGGAGCGAACTTTAGTCTTGCTCGCAAAAACTTATTTGGTGGAGGTGAAAGTCTATCTATTAATGCTAGTGGAAGCTACGAATGGCAAACGGGGCAAAATCCATTCTCGAGTAGTAGTTTGTCGCTCAATAGCTTTCAGCTAGGAGCAGATGCTTCTCTTACATTCCCCACACTACTATTGCCTAAGTTCATAGACAAATACTACCACACACACGCTAGTACAACGGTGCGCCTCTCGTGGCAGTTTCTCAATAGAGCTGGTTTCTATGGACTGCGTACGCTCGGCACAAACATAAGCTACGACTACCAGCCTAACGAAGTAAGTACACACAGCCTAACGCCTCTTAGCCTAGACTATACCCAGCTCTCACATACGACGGAGACTTTTGACCGCATACTCAAGGATAACCCAAGCCTTTCTCTTAGCTTGCGGAGCCAGTTTATACCAGCAACAAGCTACACCTATACGATGCAGAAAGCTCTTGATGATGTAGGAGATAGCAGACTTTGGTGGCGCACTAGTGTCAAAGAAGCAGGTAATCTGATTAAAGGAACAACGATGCTCTTTGGGCATAAATTCAATGAAACAAATAAAATCTTTGGCGTCCCTTATGCGCAATTTATTCGCCTAAGTAGCGAAGCTCGCTTTACAAGGCAAATGACGCGCACTCAGGGCTTCGCCACCCGTTTAGCAGTAGGAGCTATCTATAGTTTTGGAAATAGCCGCATTGCGCCCTACACAGAGCAATTCTTTATAGGAGGAGCCAACAGTATCAGAGCCTTTACCGTTCGTAGCCTTGGTCCCGGTAGATTTCGCGAAAGTGGAGCATCAACGTCCTATTCATTTATAGACCACGTCGGGGAGTTCAAGCTCGAGCTCAATGGCGAGTATCGTTATAAACTAACCCCTAGCCTAGAGTTAGCAACCTTTATTGATGCTGGTAATATCTGGCTTCTACACGAAGATACCGAACGCCCCGGAGGTTCGCTCGGCGAAATCTCAGGACTAAGTCAATTCCTTAATCAAATCGCAGTGGGTACAGGAGTAGGCGTTCGCTACGATGCCACTTACCTGCTCCTCCGTTTAGATATGGGTATTGGGTTGCACCTTCCTTATGTCACTAGCCGAAAAGGGTGGTACAACATTCCTAAGTTTGGCGATGGCTTCGGGATACACCTCGCGATTGGCTATCCATTCTAGAGGCCATTGCATAATACGGCACTCGCTGCGTTATTTTCGATATTCGGGCTTAGCCCTCTAAGCCGGCATGCATACTCTCAATATGCGTCAAGGCTTGAGATAAGTGCTCAATATCCTTAAAGCGAATGATGTGGCGACCATTGCGCTCCCTAAACTCACACTGCTTCGTATGACTAGCCACATAAGAAAGGACAAGCCCAAAGGTTTCGCTCTTATAATAAGGATTGGAAGAGTCTGCAGGCAAGAATATACTCATGACATTGGAGCGAAGGGCAAGTTTTTCAAAGCCTAGGTCTTGGGCTAATCTACGCAAACGAGGTATTTGAATAAGGTCTTCGGTCTCCTTAGGTAAAGCCCCAAAGCGGTCTATTAGTCGCTCCTTATAGGCCGTCAGTTCCTCATCAGTAACTAAATCATCTAATTCCTTATAGAGCAATATGCGTTCTGCATCTTGAGGTACATAGTATTCGGGGAGAGAAAGTGGAAAATCTGTTTCCACAAGCGTTTCTGTGATGAAATGCCCAGCCTTAAGAGGTGCAGATTCATCTTGATAGAGTTCGGCAAACTCTGTGCTCTTCAGTTCGCGTACAGCTTCAGTAAATACTTTCTGATAAGTTTCATAGCCCATATCAGCAATAAAACCACTCTGCTCTGCTCCAAGGGCATTACCTGCGCCACGAATATCCAAGTCTTGAAGGGCAATACGCACACCACTACCCAAATCACTAAAGTTCTCAATAGCACGCACACGCCTACGGCTCTCATCGCTCAATGTAGCCAGTGGAGGAGTAAGCATATAACAGAAAGCCTTACGATTACTGCGTCCCACACGACCACGGAGCTGATGCAATTCGCTAAGTCCATAACGATGCGCATCGTTAATAATAATGGTATTCGCATTAGGGACATCAATACCATTCTCAATAATCGTCGTTGCTACGAGCACATCGTAATCATGCTGTCCAAAGTCTATGAGTATTTGCTCTAACTCTGTAGGGGACATCTGACCATGACCAACGACAACACGAGCATCGGGCACCTCTCGGCGGATAACAGCCGCAACTTCCTCTATATTCTGTATTCTATTATGCACGACATAGACTTGACCATTACGGCTAAGCTCGAAGTTCACAGCCTCCCGAATACCGTCTGCCGTAAAGCGAGTAAGTATAGTTTCTACTGGAACACGATTAGATGGAGGGGTGTTGAGGTTACTTATTTCTCTTGCCCCCATAAGCGAGAACTGCAGCGTACGAGGGATAGGGGTCGCACTCATCGCTAGCGTATCTACATTCACCTGTAGACGGCGCAATTTCTCCTTAGTAGCGACACCAAACTTCTGCTCTTCATCGATAATCAACAAGCCCAAGTCCTTAAATACTACGTCTTTGCTCGTCAATCTATGCGTACCAATGATAATATCTATTTTACCCTCCTTGAGTTCGGCAAGGGTATTCTTCAGTTCCTTAGCTGTCTTAGCCCTCGAAATGTAGTCCACACGCACAGGCAATTCATCTAGACGCTGTCTGAATGTTCGGTAATGCTGATAGGCTAGAACGGTAGTAGGCACCAAGACGGCTACCTGCTTACCATCGGCAACCGCCTTAAAAGCCGCTCTAATAGCGACTTCGGTCTTACCGAAACCCACATCACCACACAGAAGTCTGTCCATAGGATAAGGACGCTCCATATCCTGCTTGATAGCCTCAATAGCCCGAATTTGGTCGGGTGTCTCCACATAAGCGAAGCTAGCTTCCATCTCATGCTGAAGATAACTATCGGGACTATACGCAAAGCCTTCACTCTCTTTGCGCTTAGCATAGAGTTTGATTAAGTCACGGGCAATATCCTTGACATGCTTCTTTGTCTTCTCCTTGATGCGTTGCCACGCACCCGAACCAATAGTACTTAGGCTTACACTCTCGGCAGCATCACGCTGACGATAATGACTCAGCTTGTGCAGACTATGCAGATTGACATAAATAGTATCGCCTTTATTATATTCAATCTTAACGCACTCTTGGCTACGCCCGCCCAAATCCATTGTGATTAGACCACCAAAGCGACCTATACCATGCTCCGAGTGAACGACCAAATCGCCTAAATTAAACGTAGATAATTCTTTTAGGGATAGCGTTATCTTACCCGACCTAGCCTTATCACTACGCAGATTGTATTTGTGATAGCGTCCAAAAATCTGATGCTCGGTAAAGAGAGCTAAACGAGCGGCAGGGTATATAAAGCCTTCGTGCAGGGTACTCTCAATAACGGGGAAAGTGGTTTCAATATCCTCCAGCCCACGCTCAAAAAGAATTTCATAAATACGTTCACTCTGTTTCTTATCAGACGAAAGCAAGTAGGTCTTATATCCCTCGTCTTGCAAATGCTGAAGTTCTGCCTTGAGCGCATCATAATCTTTGCCAAGTACAGGCTGAGACTTACTCTCGAAGCTCACTTGCTCATAGGGGACTGATGGAGCTGAGCGATAATAGATAGGCTTTAGAGCGTGCAAGGCTTCATTAGTATGCTCTTTATCTATTAGAATAGCTTGCAAGTCCGCCAAACTCTCGAAGCCCTCTCCGTCACTTATCTCTGGCGCATCTTCCCAAGTGTAAGCTATTCTATCCGTCAGATAATGCTCATCACTCATCGCAATATATGTGCCTTGGGGAAGCATACTAAGGAGTGAAACGCCCGATGCACTACTAGAACCTAGGTCTGGTGCAATCGTAATAGACTCATGCTGAGCGACAGAAAGCTGGCTCTCAATCTCAAAGGTGCGCAGACTTTCAAGCTCATCGTCCCAGAAGTCTAGACGATAAGGCTGTTCGCTTGAGTAGCTGTATATATCTAGGATACTACCTCGCTGTGCATACTGCCCTACCTCATAGACATAGTCCGTTCGCTCATAGCCCCAAGCATAGAGCTGCTCCATAATGGTCTTCTGAGAGATATGCTGTCCTCGTTTAAGCGTAAGCGACTCGCCCTCACCCTCGCAAGGAGGCTGCACACTCTCAGCTAATGCCTCCGGATAGGTTACAATAATTGGAAGTAACTCTCCCTCCTCGCGAGAGGAAAGTATCGCAGACATCACCATAGAGCGCATCAGACTAGCCGCATCATCACGATGCCCATACTTAGCCGCACGCTTATAAGCAGAGGGGAAGAATAAAACTTTATTCGGAGCTAAACTTGCTTCCAAATCGGCATAGAGATAGCCGGCTTCCTCAGCATCATCAGCACAAACGATAAGAGGATACTTCGCTCCGACCTGCGTAAGGGATAGGGCTAACATTGAGGTATTCAGCCCTGAAATATAAATAGGACGAGCCCCTCCAATGAAAGACATTAGAGGAGCTCCTAATTGTTTTGCTATTTGCTCAAGCATTATCAATCTTTATCAGATGTTATTCTTTACATAGTGCAGAATAAAAGGTTTTCCTACACAGAAGGACGTTCAGAGACCTGAAGAAGCAATAACTCATCTATATACTTGCGTGTATTACACAGACGAGGGATTTTATTTTGTCCACCAAGTTTGCCTTTGGCTTCCAACCACATATTAAATAGCCCTTGTGGAGCTGAAGTTACGGAGAGTCTACGCAAAGTCATATCCTCATAACGCTTAGCCTCATAGTCGCTATTAAGCGTCTTAAGAGCTTGGTCAAGCTCATTCGCAAAGTCCTCGATGTTTTGAGGCTCCTCTTCAAACTCAATCAACCAATCGTGTCTACCCTTACCCTCCTCTCTGAAGAAGTGAGGAGCAGCCGTATAATCTCGCACTTTCGCACCTGTCTTTGAGCAAGCCTGCGCTAGAGCTTTCTCAGCATTAGCGACCATCAGTTCCTCTCCAAAAGCATTGATATAATGCTTAGTACGCCCAGATATTACGATGCGATAAGGGCTAAGACTTGTAAACTCCACAGTATCGCCTATCAAATAGCGATGCAAGCCCCCCAGCGTAGTGATGAGCATGGCGTAGGTTACTCCCTGCTCTACCTCCCACAGAGGTATGGGCAACTGAGGGTCTATAAGTGCATCCTCATCATCGGGCAACGCGTCTAAAGGAATAAATTCGTAGAAGACTCCGTAATCAAGCATAAGTAACATACCCTTCTCATTAGGCTCATCTTGAATAGCAAAGAAGCCTTCACTCGCATTATAAATCTCTTCATAATGCATCTTAGTGCTAGGTATTAGCTCGTGATAAGCATCACGATAAGGCTCAAAACTAATACCACCGTGGAAAAAGACTTCGAGAGATGGCCACAGCTCCGCAATGTTACTTGCGCCCGTATAAGCCAGCACATCCTTGAGCAAAACCATCATCCAGCTAGGCACTCCCGATAGACTCCCGACACGTGCATCAGCCACTTCTCGCACAATGGCTTCCATCTTAGAAGTCCATTCATTCATGAGCAGAGTTTCCTTACATGGGATACGTACCATATTGCCTAAGGCAGGCATGTGATGCACAAGGATAGAGCTAAGGTCACCTGCGAAGCTAGTACCCTCCGACATAGGCGCATAGCTACCACCTAGGACAAGACCTTTTGTTGAGAAAAAACGGCTCTTAGGATTATTACGCAAATAAATCCACAGAGCATCTTGCCCACCTTGGTAGTGGCAATCGTTCAGATGTAGAGAAGGAACCGGGATATACTTGCTCTTATCGTTGGTAGTCCCACTACTCTTGGCATACCAGCGCACAGCTCCGGGGGTAAGCACATTGCGCTCACCATGTAGCATACGCTCAATATACGCTTTGACGCCCTCATAATCCACCACAGGACAACGCTCAGAGAATGACTCATAAGACAACGAAGCCTCAAGAGCATAGCGTTCTCCGTACACCGTTCTAGCTGTACGAGACAGAATACGCTGAAGCTGCCGACGCTGAATATCTTCTGCTTCTATCGCATAGCGGTCTATGACTTTAAGGCGTTTTCTTGCCCATTGGTATATAAGTTTGGTCTTTATATCCATCGGTAAAATGCTTTCGAAGGAGCTGTGTCCAAGTTGAATTTGTTCACAGCTCCTCTATCACAAATGTATCTCAGAGCGTTGGAGGATAAAATGATTGTAATTATTCTTTATCCCGACTGCATGCAAAAGAAAATCTTTTGAGGCAGTTCGCTAAGATACATCGCTAAGCTAGCATGTTTATTTTAGTTTATGCTAGAGAACTGTTAGTTATGCTTCATTAGGCTTTTAGCCAATGTCTCGCTTGCATCGTGTGGCGCTGGCTTAATGCCTAAAATCTGACAAACAAGAGGGTAAAGCGTGATATTAGGAATAGGGTCTACAAGTTTTGTTCCTGCTTGGAAGTGAGGCCCCACAGCCTTAAAGAGCGCATACATCTCTGGATAAGCATTATCAAAGCCATGACCAGCCCCTAGCACCTTAGTGGTATCAACACCATCGGGACGGAAATATACTGTTCTTCCAACCTCAGGCATTACCACGATTTCACCTATTCTTGGGTTTGTACCGAAGTGCAAGCGAGCAGGCAGTTCACTCTTCTTGTAAGCCTTAATCCCCTTGATACCTCTCAAGATTTTGAGTGCAGTATCTGTGTAACCTGCCTTAGGATAGAGGTGTGTAAATGGACCTGTTCCTACATGAGTAAAGCTATCAATAGGAAGATAATCAGCAAGATTTATCAGACGCTCCTTATCAAAACGAGCCATACCATGGTCACTCACAAGAATAAAGTCTACCTGCTTACCATGAGGAAGTTTCTTCAATCCTTCACGGAAATACCCTACCACACTATCTACTCGCTCTATCATGCGACTTGTCTCTGGAGCTTCTGGGCTATATGTATGCCCAGTGTGGTCAGGCTCTTCGAGGTACCACATTATCAGATGAGGACGTTCTGTAGCAGGAAGATTAAGCCAAGTGAGGACAGAGTCTGCTCTATCACGGAAAGGCACCTTACTATCATACTTCTTCCAGCGGTCAGGTTGCGAACCATTGATTTTCGTTTCACTACCCACCCAATAGAAGCTAGCAGTGTGTACTCCTTGACGCTTAGCCGTATTCCAAAGAGGTTCGCCTTGATAGAATGCCGGATTTTCAACAGACTTGCGGTCGCCTAGTGCATAGCGATTACCCTGCTCGTCCCAAAACTCATTCCCAATAATACCATGATGGTCGGGATGTAGACCCGTAGCCATAGCATAGTGATTAGGGAAAGTCAAACTTGGATAACAAGGCCGAAAGCTACCCGAAAGACCTTCACGGTCTATCGCATCCAGGTTAGGCGTATTCGCTCTCGTTTGATAGTCGTCACGAAAACCGTCCAAAGAAAGGACTACGACATAGCGGTCTCCGCCCGGAGTCGCACGTCCCGAAGTTTTTACAGAAGCTTTGCGTTCTGCTGATAAGCCAAATGCTGTTCCCACCAACAGAGCCGAAAGAGCAACAGTTAAGAACTTTTTCATCTCTATATTTCTCTAATTATTTGCTTAGTCTTAGCGAATGCGTCTACCCGCATTCTTATTGAAAAAGTAACCTAAGCCTAGTAAGTTTATAATACCTAGAGCAGCTCCAATAAGCACAACTATGCGCTGTGCTTCATTAAGGAAGAAGAAAGACACTACTGTCGCTACAATAATTAGGACAGCAAGGACCATTAGTATCTTATTGGTTACTTTCGTGTTAATCTGCATAATATCTTATAGTTTATAGTTAAAACCTACACTGAGTAGCTCATTGATTTGTAGGTGTTTATTCCATTGCGAAGAAGGAGCTTCATTGTCATCAAAACGCAACTGAACGTTCACACGCGTAGAGAAATAGCGACTAATCCTCATTACCAGCGTATTTTCCCACTCTGCTTCTACGTTCTTATACGATGTATTGAAGTAAACACGGCTTGTCCAGCTCACATCCATATTGATGTTCCACTGCATCACCCCTCTCATCGTCGAACCAAAAGTATGTACGCTCAACTTATCCTTCGTGAGACCATGACGAGCAAGATCAATATCATCACGATGACTCCATCGCCAGTTATGAGACAGAGGAGCGATGTTGAAGTTCACACTAAAGCTACGACCATAGACTTGCTTACTCTTCTTGCTATACGTGTAGAGCAAACCTAAACCTAAGTTCGTCCTAAGTGGGGCAAACGGAGCAGACTGTAAGACCTTGTTATCTCCGCTATGTATGTCAAATAGCTGTGTGCGCAACTCGCCATCAAGCGTATAAGACCAACGCTTATTAAACTTGATACCATAGTTGGAATGCAGGCGCAATAGGTCCTCATTGATGCGATAGCGGTCGCCATTCGTTTCTTCTCCCGTACGATACAATCCTAACTTACTTTCTAGCTCATTAAGCCAACTTACACGCTCCCTCTGATAGAGTAGAGAGAGATAATTACGCATCTGCAAGTTCAGGTTGCTCGTCCCCCCCTTATTCCAGTTATCTGATATGTAATTCTGCGAAAACTGTACGCTACTCTCGAAGCCCGGAATCCAATACTTACGCTGGATTTCCTCCATAGTCAGCTGGTCTGCATAGTCCTTGATGCTCTTCTGAGGCATCTTACTAAGCAATAGGGCTGGCACATCGGCAGTACCTTTTGATAGAACCTTTTGCTCCTTAACTAAATGCAAGGACTGAGACGTATAACTGAATAAATCTGCGTGACGCGATTGCAAAGCAGACCACAGACCATCAACAAGAGCTTTCTCGGTACGATATGGTCTCAGTAGTTGCTCGGCATAATCAACAGGCTTAGACGCTTCACTAAGGTTAGGAACACTAATAGATAGCGGATGTACAGCCCCCATTGGGCGCAAAACCCAAGGCAAACTAAGGCTAGTACTCAAGTAAGGGATACTCCGCTTAGGAAGCGTTACACTATTATCCCTCAAATACGAAACTAACTCCTGACTGCTACTATCGCCAGCAAGCACCCAGCTATGAGGTAAGGCTTGAGGCGTATAATACTCCTCTTGACTAGGCAGATTACGCAGTAATGAATCTATATTTTGGCTATACCCCATAGAGGGGACAGCCAGAAGTAATAAAACTAAATATAATATCCTCTTCATTTGAACGAATACCACTCTATGGTGCTATACGCTGAACATGCCATGACCCATCGGTCTGGCGTTCGTACACAAAACGGTCATGCAAGCGGCTATCTCTTCCCTGCCAAAACTCTATACGCTCTGGCATGACAGCCCAACCGCCCCAAGACTCTGGGCGAGGCACCTCACGACCGATAAACTTAAGGCTTTCTTCAACGAACTTAGCCATGATATACTCACGGCTAGGAATAGGACGACTCTGTGGAGATACTCGTGCTCCCACTCTACTCTTATAAGGACGTTGAGCAAAATAAGCGTCGCTTTCCTCGGCACTCAGTCTACGGATACCGCCTTCTACATGTATCTGACGCTCGAGTTCGTGCCACAAGAAAGAGCAAGCCACATGAGGGTTCTCGGCTATCTGCTCCCCCTTGCGACTTTCATAATTGCTATAAAACACAAGCTCTTCTCCTAAAACCTCCTTCAGAAGCACTGTGCGAATACTTGGTCTCGCTGTGCTCGTAGCCGTAGCCACGAGCATAGCGGTAGGTTCATTGACCTTGAGGGCAACAGCTTCTTCAAGCCATTTCCTCAATAGTTCGGTAGGGTCTTCAGGAACATCGCTCTTAGAGAGCTTGCGTGACGAATACTCTCTGCGGATATGTTCCAGATGCAAATCACTCATCTAAGAATCAATTTATCTATCTCAAAAGAATACTAATTATTTAGACTCCATTGAGCGCAACATATTGAGTTCTTCCTCCACATGCTCCAAGTCTTGAGCCAGGCGAGCACGTTTACGTTCAACCTCAGCAATTAACGGATTAGCTCCGCCCTTACTTCCAGCAGAGAGGAAACTAATGTTGTTATCATAATTACGAAGTTCTCCTCGTAGACGTTCTGCTTTGCGCTGAAGGAATTGCAATTCACTCTGAACCCCTTGAGGTTGCTCAGAGAGCTTCTTATAACGAGCCTTCACTTGCTCTCCTCTACGCTGATTGCTGAGCTTACGTAAGCGTTCGTAAAGGACATCATTGAGCGCACAGAACTCTTCCCAAAGCTTATCATTAATCGTCTCTCCTGCACGTCCAATCTTCTTCCAATTTTCCTTTATCGCGGTAAGTTTTTCTTTGAGATTGCTAGGGATTTCCTCTTGGTCTACGAAAGCTTTTAGCTCTGATAGTAGAGATTTCTTACGAAGCTCATTGTGATGCTCGATACCATGTTGCTTACGGTCATGCTCACGCTTACGCTGGAAGAACGCATCAAAAGGCTTGCGGAACTCACTCCACAAGGCATCACCCTCTTCCTTACGTAGGTGAGGCAAACGCTTCCACTCCTCTTGCAGAGCCTTCAGAGCCTCAGCCGTCTCCACATAACTCCTTCCGTTCGCAACCTCATTAGCTTTTTCAATCAGCGCTTTACGCTGAGAGATAGCTTCACTCTGTGTTTGCTTGCGTTCCTTGAAGAACTCTTGCTTAGCGACAAAGAATTGGTCGCAAACTTCACGGAAGCGTAGATAAAGGTCTGTATTACTCTTCTTAGAAGCACGTCCTATATTGCGCCACTCTTCTTGAAGCGACTTAATCTCATCAGTCCTCGTCGTCCATTGAGCTACGCTCTTGGGTAACTCTTGTAGATAAGCCTGCACACGAGCGACAAGTTCTTCCTTACGCTGAGCATTCTGAGTCTCTTCCTCCTTAACACCATCGTGGTACGCCTGATGACGCTTATAAATGCTTGTCGTCAAAGTCTTATAAGCTTGTGCAATCTCTGCTCTATTATCTCGAGACACAGGACCAACATCACGCCAACGAGCGACAAGGACATCTAACTTCCGGATAGCATCAAGGATATCTTCTGATTGCTCCAAAGCTCGCATCTCCTCTAGTAGAGCCTGCTTAGCTTCTAGGTTCTTGCGGAAATCATAATCTCTTAGTTCCTCATTGATATGCTTCAAATCATAGAAAGCATCTCTCAAGGCAACAAACTTCTTACCTAAGCGACTTTCATCTTGCTGGGTAAGAGGTCTAAGGCTTTCCCAACCCTCTCTTATTCGATGGAAACCATCATAAATCACCTTAAAATCTATAGACTCATCAAGTAAAGACTCAAGCTCATTAAGGAGAGCTTCAACCTTAGTACCATTCTCTATTTGCTTAGCTGCTAGCACCTCGTTACGTTCGCGTTCAATCTTACGAAACTGCTGATTGAGGTCATTAAGTCGAGCTTCTTGGAGGAGTACAAGCTCCTTACCCTCAGCATCTAGTGAGGACTCTACTTGATTTTTATTACGATAAAAAGCTGCGTACAGAGCTTCATACTCTCTCTTATCCACTTGATCGGCATCCTGCAAGAGAATTGCTATTTGGTCAACTAACTGCGCAAGGTCTTGAGCGGTTGAGATTTTCTGTTCCGACGAGAGCACACTGCTCTGTGTTGATTGAGGAGACTCGTTCATAATTTAATTTTAATAATCGTCGCTAGCACCTTCGTGGTGCTTATGTCGCTATTACAAAAGTACATTTTTTTTGCTTAAATACTTTATT
>RBKG01000143.1 GCA_003640335.1 Porphyromonas sp. | reverse complement strand
GCAGTCGTGTATATCCTCATAGGACTGTTCTGCTTCTTTATGGTTAGTGAAATCCCGATGTTTTCGTTTAAGATGGGAGGAGGTAAGGACAAGAAAGAAGGGGTGGCTAAGTCGTCATTCCTATTGAGTCCGCAGGGGCTTTTAGTTCTGCTTTCAATTATTGCTCTTGTTCTTTTTGCTTTAAAGGGCTTGAGCCTAATCATTGTGGCATACATCTTGCTTTCTTTGTTTCATAAATCAAAATAAAACAAAGACGATATGATTAAATTCATTTTTATGTTGATAGTAGTATTCGTATTACTATTCTTATTCTCTGGGAGCTTCCGCACGTGGTTGCTTATGAAGATGGTGCAACGCATTCAACGCAAAGCCGAGGAGCAGATGCGTGCCTCGCAAGCGCAGAGTGAGAACTATCAGAGAAGGGAGCAGGCTCATCAAAGAGAGGAAGAGGTGAAGTCTACTGGCAAGGTAGAAATGGATGATATTGCTTTAAGAAAAATACAAAGACCTCACAGCGAAGATTACGTTGATTACGAAGAGGTCTCAAAGTAAGATTTATTAGATGGCTACTTGGCAACTGAGTAGGCGCACATTGCGTAGGCTCAAGGTGGGAATAGGGACTATTCTCACCTTGGGTTTTCTTTATATCCTGCCAAGTATACTCGTTTCGATACCTGCGATACAGAGTGCTTTAGCTAAACGTATCAGCAAGGATTTAACGCAACTCTTTCACACTCCAGTTTCACTTAAATCTATCTCTATTGAGGGCTGGCGTAATATTAACCTGCAAGAGCTTGCTATCTTTGATAGCGTAGGGCGCAAGGCTTTGTCTGCAAAAGAGCTTAAGGCTGGGGTCGAACTAGAGAAGTTGCTGACACAAGATAAAGTCTATATCTCATCAGCACGATTATTTGATTTGAACCTGCTCATTGATATTGATAGTGTCAGTGGCAGAACTAACATTTCTCATATCATAGATGCTTTGCAGAGCGATAGTGATGAGCCTACAACGCTCACCGTTGATATCAATAATATCTTACTGCGCAATGCCTCTCTACGATTACTGCGCAACGCTCGACCTCAGCATCGTTTGGATAGTTTGAGTCTGCAAGCCAGTCAGCTTTTGATTGCTCCGGATAGCCTTACTGCTTCTCTTGACGAATTAAGATTTGTTGCACCTCAAGGATTTCGGGTTAATAACCTTGTTGGTCGTGTGAAGGTTAAAGACCAGCATCTTATGATTAAAGATGCTAGTCTAGAACTACCTCATAGCGAGCTCTCGCTCCCTAATTTACAGCTCAATCTTAAAAAGGCGGGTCTTGCTCAGATTGAATGTATAGATATTCCTGAGAGTGTCATTGACCCACAAGATTTAGCCCCATTATACGCACCTCTACACAGTTTGAAGGGGTATCCGCTCACTATTTCTACTAAAATAGAGAAGCAGAAGAATGATAATCTTAAGATTAGTCACTTCTCGGCTCGTATGCCGGGCTTACTCGCAAGTGATTTGAGTAGCTCGGTTGACTTAGATAGTTTAGGAGGGTGGCAAGGTCTTAGACTTGATGTTAGCCGTTTTTCGCTTAATACTCAAACACTCATTGAGCGTGGTGTCCTTGAACAAATACTTGGAGCTGAGCAAACGAAAGCAATTCCTTGGGCTAAAATTAAGCAACTAGGGCAGGTAAACTATCAAGGGCAGAGCGATTACCGCAAGGGCAAAGACTTTTATACGGAAGGTCTGCTTGCTACCGATTTAGGTCGTTGGACGCTTAAGGGTAATGGCGAATTTTCAGACGATAGACTTAGTCGCCTATCAGCACAAGTAGGAACTTCTGGTTTTAATCTTAAGCCATTATTGGGAGGCGATGCTGGTTCTGTACGAGGAGAAGTGGTCGCAGACTTACTTTTCTCTCAAGGAAGAACCTATCCGATAGGTAAAGCGCAGGTGAATCTAAATCAGTTGCAGTGGGCTTCATCTGTATATCGCAATGTCAATCTGACGGTAGAGGGTAATAAATCAGATTTGTATGCTTTGTCTCTTAAGAGCCAAGATCCTAATCTACCTTTGAACTTGAGTACGTCATTTTCCCTAAAGGGGGAGAAGCCTCAAGATATACAAGCTCAAATTTATGCGCATAATCTGCGACTTAATCCTTTTATTAAAGGGCTTGACCATGTGTATGTGGAGGGGGATTTGAAGCTATCTTCTCTTGATGAGTCTCAGCTAATGGGTGAATTAAATCTGTCTAACCTCAGGTTGATGGTAGAGGATAAGCCCCTAAATCTATCTAATACACGTCTTCTGTCAGAGCGGATAGGCGACAATCATCGTATTAGCTTACATACACCATGGCTGAATATGGCTCTTATTGGGCAGTACAATCTGAAGACATTGAAGCGAGATATACTAGCGACATTAACTTCGGAGATACCAGTGTTGCAACCTATATTCGGTAAGCATATCTCTACACTCAAAGGGGCTAATCGCTTTAGTCTAACTGCGGAAGTAGATAGTATTCCCTCTCAGATTAGTCAGCTTATCGGTTTGCCTATTAAGATTAAAAATACTGCGCTCCTAAGTGCAACTATTGATAGCTATAATAAGCACATTGATTACGCATTTAATTGCAATGAACTAAAGCTTGCTTCGCATCGTATAGAAGACTTTGCGATGAATTTCAATAGTCATCAACTAAGTATCTCGGGCGATGCTTATCTCTATGGTGGAACACAGCTCATAGGAGCTAAGATAGAGGGTATTGCGCTTGATAATAAGTTTGAGCTGGCAACAGACTGGGGGCATGACTTAGAGCATAATAAGAATGGTTCTCTCAATATGGTGCTGGACTTATTCGCTCCCGAAGGTAAGCACATAGAGAGTCTAAAAGACCTGAATGCTCTGCTTTCTATTGACCACTCGAACCTGCGTATTCATACAGCTCTTTGGGATGTCGCTCCTGCTAAGATTAGTTATGCTGGTGGCGTCTTGAATATAGATGGACTTTCGCTCTCTACGCTAGGACGAAGTCTTAAAGTCTCGGGAGGTCTAGGCGATATACAAGGGCTTAATGGTTTGACTATTCAGCTAGATAATATCAATCTGCGTTACATTCTTGAAGCGGCTGGTGTGTACTTTGACCTATTGGATACAGACCTTACGGGTACTATTTTAGCTAAACTCAATGGTAAACAACTGAATGCTTCTGCTCATGTAACTAGTCCTAGCTTCTTTGTTAATAAGGAGGATGTGGGTGCTATTGCGATGAATTTAGGTTTCTCTACCGAGGATATGATGATTCGCTTGCAAGGTATGGTTAAGCAGAAGGACGGAGGTTATAGCGATGTTCAGGGTTGGATTAGACCTCAAGATGGAGCCGGTCTTGACCTTGATTTTGATGCTCATCGTCTGAATATTGATTTCTTAGGCTCGTTTACCAAGAGCTTCCTTTCTCAGCTAGGCGGTAAGGGTACGGGTAAAGTGCGCTTGCATGGACTCTTTGAACAAGGTGTAACCGTAGAGGGTGATGCCGATATTCGTGAGGGTAAGATAGGTGTTTTAGCTTTAGGAACGAGTTATAGTTTTAATCATGCTCTGCATTTGAATGACTCTACGATTTTCTTAAACGGCATTCAGATGAGGGATGCAGAAGGAAATACAGGGCTTGTCAATGGTCGTATTCAGCACCGATATTTTGGTGATTTCAAAATTGATTTGGAGGCGGATATTCAGCAAAGACTTAAGGTTATGCAAACGAATTCGCCCAAAGACTTCCCCGCTTATGGGAATGCTTACGCTAGTGGTACCGCTCGGATGAAGGGTACAGACCAGCATCTTTTCATTGATGTAAACCTGACAAGCGAAAAGGGTACGGATGTGCGTCTTGACTTTGATAAACTCTCAGC
>RBKG01000117.1 GCA_003640335.1 Porphyromonas sp. | reverse complement strand
AAACTATTTTGCTCTTTGTGTATTGGGAATTTTCAGTGTCTTAAGTAGTATTTAAGAGTTGTCAGAATTGACCTTGGTAGATACTCAGGGCAAGCGCATAAATGAGTCTAAATTTTGATGCCCGCTTGACCTGAATATTTTCTTTCTTCAACGTGGAAATAAAAATAAAATATTACTTTTACAAAAAAATAAAAACAGGTCTCTTTTAGCGAAATCCTCCGACTGAAGAAGACATCAAATAAAGGAGGAAACAATCAATAATTATGGCAAAAATATCACCTAAAAACAACGCAGCAAACATGCAAAACCCAAACAAGGGAGTCCCGGGAACTAATAAGCAATACGACCAAAACCAGGGCAATAGGGGAAAGCAACTCAATCCGAATAATAAGAAATAAAACATCTTCTTAAAATCTGGAATCAAGTATTATCTGTTCTCCTTTTTTAGGTATAAAATAATGCAACAGATACTATAACCTATCTAAATGTTCTTTTAGAATATTCCCTTGTATTATAGTCTAAGGCATAGAGTATCTAAGATTACTCTATGCCTTAGACTTGTATAGGTAGGTGGGATAGTAAACCCAACAGCACTCATACATTTTACACGCACAAGGACAAAATCAACTTATTTATTTCTTAAGCAAGATAGATTAAGATATTTGTATTACCTTTGTGGAGGCTTAAGCCATAAGCGTGGATAGATTTGAATGCTTGCAACCACTAGAAAAAATGCTAAAACGTACTTTTCATACGCATGTTTTCATAATGTTAGGTTTGTATATTATACTCGCTTAGGCTTATGCCTAGGCGAGTATATTTCTTATTATAAACCATATAAAATAGTTATCATATGAACTATCTATTTACCTCGGAGAGTGTATCCGAAGGACATCCAGATAAGCTAGCAGACCAAATATCTGATGCTATTCTAGACCAATTTATTGCTCTTGACCCTGAGAGCAAAGTTGCTTGCGAAACGCTTACGACGACAGGACAAGTCGTTATCGCAGGCGAAGTAAAGAGCAATGTCTATGTCGATGTACAAGACACCGCACGCCGTGTCATTAGCCGTGTAGGTTATACCAAGAGCGAATATTGCTTTGCAGCAGAGAGCTGCGGTATATTATCAGCACTACACGAGCAGAGTGCCGATATTAATCGTGGTGTAGAGCGTGCAGACCGCGAGAATCAAGGCGCAGGCGACCAAGGTATTATGTTTGGCTATGCTACCGCAGAAACGCCCAATTATATGCCTCTCCCTATTGACCTTAGCCATGCTTTACTTAAGGAACTTGCTCATATTCGCCACAACGAACTTGAGCTCATGCCTTACCTACGCCCCGACGCTAAGAGCCAAGTAACGGTAGAGTACAATGAGGAACACCAACCTCAGCGCATTGATACAATCGTTATCAGCACTCAGCACGACGACTTCGTTACACCTAAGAATGACTCTCCCGAAGCCGTAGCTGAAGCTGAGGCTGAAATGCTTCAAAAGATTAAGCACGACATCGAAACAATCCTAATCCCTCGTGTACGTGCTAAGTACAGCGATGAGGTCGCTAGCCTCTTTGGTCAAGACATTAAACTACACGTAAACCCTACGGGTAAGTTCGTCATCGGTGGTCCTCACGGAGATACAGGGCTCACAGGTCGCAAAATCATCGTAGACACCTACGGCGGTAAGGCTTCGCATGGAGGTGGTGCATTCAGTGGTAAAGACCCTAGTAAGGTAGACCGCAGTGCTGCTTATGCCGCTCGTCATATCGCTAAGAATATGGTAGCCGCAGGTGTGGCTAGCGAGATGATGGTACAGCTTAGCTATGCTATCGGGGTGGCAGAACCTATTAACATCTATGTAGAAACTAAGGGTACAGCCAAGGTTAATCTTAGCGACTCTGAGATAGCACAGCGCATCAGCAAGCTATTTGACCTCCGTCCTTACGCCATCGAGCAACGCCTCAAACTGCGCAATCCTATTTACGAGGAAACAGCTTCTTATGGTCACTTTGGTCGTCAGCCAGAAGTTATCACAAAGCGCTTCAAGAATGCCAATGGGCAGGAAGTAAGCAAAGAGGTTGAACTATTCACTTGGGAGAAACTCGACCACGTAGAACTTATTCGCCAAGAATTTGGCTTATAAAAACCAATCTGCACCTTTATAAAAATCGGCTAGTCTACGATGTTAGACTAGCCGATTTTAGTTTAATAGAAGCAAAAACTATTCTTCAAGCCCCAATCATCAAAACACATATACTCCTATCTCATAATACATTATACACCTACTTACAATCTTCAGCATATAATTTGCGAATAAATTTGAACTCAAGTGTTGTGTAATTAGAAAATAGTTTTTACCTTTGCAGAGCAAACGACAAACAAAGGGCAGTTACCAGAGTGGCCAAATGGGGCTGACTGTAACTCAGCTGGCTTACGCCTTCGGTGGTTCGAATCCATCACTGCCCACTCTCAAAGGATTGCGGAAGTAGCTCAGTTGATAGAGCATTAGCCTTCCAAGCTAAGGGTCGCGGGTTTGAGCCCCGTCTTCCGCTCAACAGAATAAAGCCAAGAGCATTTCTTAATGCTTTTGGCTTTTCTTCTTATATAGTGAATTACATTACCTTTGAATAACGTAATCCAATTAGACGTCTATGCATACCACATTACGCCGATTATCTTATTTTGGGCTGTGTAGCCTATTTCTTCTATATAGCACCACGCATCTAGCACAGGCACAAACAGACTTATCCTCAATAGATAAGCTAGAGCATAACGACTTACTCGGTCAATCCTATTTGGAGGAAAAGGATACAGTACTCGTAGCGGATAGCCTGATACAAGACAGCCTACAAGAGCAAGCCAAAAGCTACAAACTAGGGAAGTCTATACTACGACGCACGCTGACAACAAGCCTACCGATGGTAGCACTAGCCCTACCCTATACGCTTAGTAATAAGTATATCCGTGATGCTCGTAACAATCTATACCCGACTTTCAGACACCACTACGATGACTATCTGCAGTTTGCACCCTTAGCGGCTCAACTAGGTATGCGCTCTTTCGGATTGAAGGGTTATAGCGAAAATCCGTATCAGATGCTGACAAGTGATGCCCTCTCTATGTCCATTATGCTCGGAACGGTTTACAGCCTTAAGCAAGTCATCAATGTGCGTCGCCCCGACAACTCGGCTAGCAATTCATTCCCTTCCGGTCATACTGCGATGGCCTTTATGTCCGCCACAGCCCTTTCCCTTGAGTATGGCGACCGCTATCCTTGGATAACTCCAGTTGCTTATCTATCTGCATCAAGCGTAGGCATCGGGCGAATACTTAACAATCGCCATTGGGTAGGAGATGTAACGGTAGGCGCAACCATAGGTATTGTTTCGGCCGAACTAGGCTATTGGCTCTCTGACCTCATTTTCAAAAGACCCGCTAGAAAGTGGCAAGATGAGTTTTATCTAAAGAATATAGACCTACGCTTAACCTTACCTTGGTCTAAGGGTATCAATCCGAACACGGGCTTCGATGCCGTAGGTATGGGCTTGGGTATGCGCTGGCTCTACAACCCCAAACATAAGTTCTTACTACTAGGTGAAGCTCAATTAGAGGGTAAACGCTTTGATAAGAACACCGATTACGAGACATTCATTCGTAATTACATCGTTCGTCTAGCGTGGGGTAAGAAGATTACGCTCATACCTTCGGTTAGTTCGGTTGACTTTGCTGGCGGTTTAGGCTGGGGAGCCCAAGAGGTATTTCCCTTTGTACGAGTTTCTCCTCGCCTGAGGCTTAGCCGTCGTTTGAGCTGGCGCATAGATGCGAGTTACGAATACCGCACTAAGGAATACACTGTTTATCGTCCCGAGATAGGCGACTTCAAATACAGCGCACCTAATTGGCGATT
>RBKG01000260.1 GCA_003640335.1 Porphyromonas sp. | reverse complement strand
AAGAGTACACCTATCTACTTTGTCTAATGGATGGTGAGGCGATGAGTAAGGGCGAACTTCATCTACGCAATGGTCTAGAGCGCACTACGGGTAGCGAGATGCTACGTAGGTTACAGAAGCATGGCTTAATTGAGGAGGAGATTGACCCCGTAGATAAGCGACAAAGACTAGTGCGCATTACGCCACAAGGCAGAGCTGAATTAGCAAAGATATTTCCTAATCTTAAGCTTGTCGCGCAAATCATATCTGCTCCTCTGGACGAGCGTCAAAAGATGTTTCTTAAAGGTGTACTTGTGCAACTCCATAAAGAGCACAGCAAGGTCATATTAAGTCAAAAAGATGAGACTCTTCAAGAAGTCTTAGCTCTTCTGAAAAGATAATTTATTTCTCATATCATAAATAAATGGGCTGTGTCAATATTAGTTTTGGCACAGCCCATCTTTTTATCATAATCAATAATGCCGTCTAGAAGAGGCCATTGCACGATCTCCCAAAGGACAAGGTTTACTTGTCCTTTTGTGAGGCTTTGCAGAATGCGGCAATCGCAAGGCATTGAGACTGAGGGCGCAGGGAGTTTACTTGTGTAAATGACCAAGCCTGAATGTCGAAAATAACGCAGCAAGTGCCGTATTATGCAATGCTCTCTAGAAACGAACTTCTTGAGTCCGAATAACAGGATCCAGTACTCGTGCTGATATAGCCATATGCTTGTCACTGAAAATAGGACTGAAATCATTGGAGTAAAGCATAGGCGTTGCACTACCTACACTCGAAACCTCTACAAGGTTTATGCGGTATTCATTTCCTCTCACTATACCATATTGACCATAAACAGGGTGTGCTGAGTCGCCTCCAAAGTGAGTTATGAACACAGGGTAATAGTTATAACTCTTGTAATAGAAATTCAAGCCTTCCAAACTAAAACCACCTTCAGATGAAGTAAGCTTCTCGGCATTTATGTGATTGCGTTCCACTATGGATTTTAAATCTGATGGAAGACTATTATTCTGTAACATGGTCTTAAACTGAGACTCCGAATAGTATTGCCCTTGATAGCTTAACCATCCTTCATCATTTGCTAGATGTAATTCATCAGGAATATAAGGAAAAGCGATTAGCGCATAGGGGGCATAAGCTTTTTGGAAAGCATTCTCTGGGATAGGAGTATCTTTGGCATATAAGAGATTATTAGTGTTTAATTCTCCTGCAAACTGTTCAATAGTTTCATATACAGTATTAGCCATAACATGCGCATTAAGATCTCTTAGAGCATAATTAGCTAAGTCAGATCCATCTCTAGGAAGAGATTGAAGCCAGGCATCCCATACAGAAGACTTTGCATAGCGTTGTTCACGGCTACTATTATCCCCTTGTTGCTCCATAACACCCGTTGAGAGCTTATTTAATTGACGCAAAACAGATGCCTTCTGCATGACGTTGGTTACTTTATACTTAATAGGCATATTACCCTTATGTCCCCCACGAACCTGAGGCGTACCATAAACAAGGACTCTAGCCAGACATGGTTCTATTGTAACCGCAGTTGGACTCGTCAAACTTTCATGAGCAGTCTCTCTAAATAGAGATTTAGTAATCGTGATAGGACCTTGGTCATTACTCATCACAAGGGAGCCATCGTCTCCAATGAAAGCTCTAGTCAGTAATTTTTGTGCTTCTGTGAGCATACTCAAAGGAGCTTCTACGTTCGTCATCCGAAGAATATCTTTGGTTGGATTAGCTAACACAACCAACTTATAATCTCCACTTGGCAGCTGTACATCAAGTTTATCCAAAGCTCTATCTGATGTGGCTTTAGCCTCACGAACACACTTAAGCTTATCTGTAGCTTGGTCATAGAATAGCATGTAAACCTGCTTAATCTCAAGCATAGGATCATGTTTAAGAGCTCTCAGTACAACCTCGTGAGGACGATGAATACTCAGGCGCAGGAATTGTCCTTTTCCTTCCTTTACTTTGCTTACTTTGGGCTCTTGTGTGCCGTAGTTAGAGCTACAATTACTTAAAGAAATAAGCCCAAGAAAGAGCAATAAGCTCGATGATAGTTTTTGATAAAAGTGTTTCATGATATGTTTATTTTAGGTGTTATGCAAATAGCAAAAGCCTCCATACTGGAATGTCTCCAGCATAGAGGCTTATTAAGAAAATATGTTGTTTTACCTTAGAGCTTACGTGCTCCGTCAGAAATCACAACGTCATAGAACTTAGGTTCTCTGCCATACTTGGCTACATAGCGGTCATGAGCTTCTTTCTTGAAGGCTTCATACAATTCATCTTTAACAAGATTGATTGTACAACCACCAAAGCCACCACCCATAACGCGGCTACCTGTTACACCTAGTTCCTTAGCAAGGTCATTGAGGAAGTCAAGCTCTTCGCAACTTACTTCATAGAGTTTGCTCATGCCATAGTGGGTATCATACATACGCTGACCAACAGTTTCGTAATCACCCTTATCTAGAGCTTCGCAAACGTCAAGTACACGCTGCACTTCGCCGATTACATACTCAGCACGCTTGTAGTCTTCTTCGCTGATTTCAGTCTTCACCTCATCAAGCCAAGCCATAGACGCATCACGAAGGAACTTAACCTCTGGGTGACGCTTAGCAATAGCAGCTACTGCATTTTCGCAGCTTTCGCGACGCTTATTGTAAGCACTGCTTGCTAGTTCGTGCTTCACGACAGAGTCTACAAGCAACAAGCGATAACCCTGTGGGTTGAATGGGTGGTACTCATACTCCATGCTCTTACAGTCTAGGCGCATAAGCTTACCCTTCTGACCAAATACAGAAGCAAACTGGTCCATGATACCACACTTAACACCGATGTAGTTGTGTTCTGTAGCTTGACCAATCTTAGCAAGTTCGAACTTATCAATGCCTAAGCTAAAGAGGTCATTAAGTGCAAACGCAAAAGTACTTTCTAGGGCTGCACTTGAACTCATACCTGCACCTAGAGGCACATCGCCAGCAAAGACAGTATCAAAACCTCCAATCTTAAAACCGCGCTTCTGCACTTCACGAGCAACACCGAAGACATAACGAGCCCAACTTTCCTTAGGAGCTTCTTCCTCTGTGAGACCAAACTCTGCATAAGCATCTAGGTCTAGAGCGTAAGCACGGATTTTGTCTGTGCCATTGAGCTTAATCTCTGCGACCATGGCTTTATCCACAGCGCCAGGGAATACGAATGCTCCATTGTAGTCTGTGTGTTCTCCAATCAAGTTGATACGTCCTGGAGAGGTGTAGAGCTCACCCGATGTGCCGTAAAGGCTTGCAAACTTGTTGCGAATTAGTTCTATATTCATGACGAACTAGGCGATTAAATTAACTTATGGTAATTGTTTTACTTTGTGTCCACTGAGAGCGTAGAAGAGTAGGTAAGCTTCAGCTGCAACAACAAGTGCCCAAGTCCATTGCCAAGAACCCAATACGTCGGCAAGTACACCCTGCAAGAGAGGAAGTACTGCACCACCAACGACACCCATCATCAAAGCACCAGAACCAGCTGATGTGTACTTACCAAGCTTATCAATAGCAAGAGCAAAGATAGCGCCCCACATGATTGAGTGGAATAGACCTGCACCGATTAGAATGTATGGATTATTTGTAAGCATACCCACTAGCACGCATAGACCTGCTAGAGCAGATGTAATTGTTAATTGCGTCTGAGCTGAAATACCGCTTAGGAAGCTACCACATAGACGACCCACAAGCATCAGACCCCAATAGATAGTAGCGAGCAGAGCTGGGTCCTTGTAGTCAAGGCTCTTAGCATATAGGTTGATATTGTTACCCACTGCTACCTCTACACCTACATACATGAAGATAGCTACTACGCCAAGAGCAAGGTGACTGAAGCTCCAAACACTCTTCTCAAGAACTTCACCCTCTTTCTTCTCTG
>RBKG01000004.1 GCA_003640335.1 Porphyromonas sp. | reverse complement strand
ACCTCACTTCAGCAGATGTTTATGATGATGGGGGCAGTAGAAAAGGCAGGCAGTGGAGTGGACAAAATCGTACGTGGGTGGCAAACCTTGCACTGGAAGACACCTTATCCAGATGAACGCTTTCGTCCAAACAAGGTGGAACTGGTAATGCCTTTGGAGCTATTATTCGACCCTCAAATGCTTGAGGAACTCAAGCGTGGTTTAGGGAACACTTTTGACTCCTTGGATGAAAATGACCGCATTCTTTTGATTACAGTTCTTACCGAAGGTGTAGTCAATCACCAAGTGCTGAGCAAAAAGCTTCCTTTGCATAGGGCTGATATAACGGAGAAACTGCAAAGTCTTTGTCAGGCTGGAATACTAGTGGCAGAAGGTCATGGGAGAGGCTGTGTCTACAGGCTCAATATACCAAGGTTGCAAGCTAATGGGGCGAAGGTTGCAAGCTCTGAAGATAAAAGGTTGCAAGCTAATGAGGCAAAGGTTGCAAGCTCTGAAGACGAAAGGTTGCAAGCTATTCCTAAAAAACTCAGTGCACAAATGCGAGAGAGCCTTATATTAGATTATTGCTCTGAGGATTGGAGAACACTTCAGAATATGACGGAATACCTAGGACGCAATAAAGACTACCTGCGTAACAAGGTGCTTCCACAGCTCACGGAGTCTGGTAAGTTAGAGATGCGTTTTCCTGATACGCCTAACCACCCCAATCAACAATACAAAACAAAGAAGCACGAATAGTTATGTTGCCCTTCACAGGATCCATCTTAGAGTCTGCTATTGCTGAATTATTATTACAGCAAGGCTACAAGCATTACCTCGGAAGCAATCTAAAACGTAGTAAGCGAGAGGTCGTGCTTCGTGACGTTCTTGTTGCGTCTTTACAAACGCGCTATCAGAAGCAAGGAATCACGTCTGCGGAGGTGATGCGTGCTGCAGATCGTCTATGTGCTACGCCAGAAGGTAATCTGTATGACGCCAATCGTGCTACACATCGTCTGATGACAGAAGGATTCTTCCTCTCTCGTGAAGATAGCAGTTTGCCAGATCTGTACATTCGCCCTATCGATTGGGAAGATGCAGAGAGAAACGATTTCAGTCTTGTAACGCAGCTGGAGGTGCAGGGAACGGAGCTTCGCCGACCTGATGGAGTTCTTTATGTCAATGGTCTTCCTTTGGTCGTACTAGAGTTCAAGAGCGCCGTGCGTGAGGAGGCTACGCTGACGGAGGCCCATCGGCAGGTGACGATACGCTATGGGCGAGACATCCCCGAGCTGATGCGCTTTGCAGCCTTTGTCGTGCTAAGTGATGGCGTGAATAGCAAGTATGGCACACAGTTCTCATCCTACGATTATTTCTACAGTTGGCCTAAACGAAACTCTACAGACGAAGCCGCTATAGGTATCGATAGCCTACAAACGCTCATTGGAGGTTTACTAAGTAAGGAACGCTTACTCTCAATAGTACGTGATTTTGTATTTTTCCCCGATAGTGGACAGAGAGAAACAAAGATTATTTGCCGCTATCCTCAATTCTTTGCTACACACAAGCTCTATGATCACATCCTTAAGCACGCACGTTTTGTCGCTGGTGGTGATGGACGTGGTGGCACATACTTCGGCACTACGGGCTGTGGTAAGAGCTTAACGATGCTATTCCTGACTCGCCAACTTATGCGTTCTCGTGAGTTAGCTAGCCCTACGATTATCCTCATCACAGATCGTACAGACCTAGACCAACAACTCTCGGTACAATTCTCCGAAGCCCGACAGTTCATTGGAGATGACCAGATTGTATCTATCCAAAGTCGTCGTCAATTACGAGAATTGCTTGTAGGTCGTAAATCTGGCGGTGTCTTCCTCACTACCATACACAAGTTCAATGAAGATACGGATCTGCTTAGCCATCGAGCAAATATCATCTGCATTTCGGACGAAGCACATCGGTCGCAGACAAATTTGCAGGAGAAACTCACGACCACCGAGGAAGGTGTGCGTAGAAGTTATGGATTTGCCCATCACTTGCACCGTTCTCTCCCTAACGCCACTTATGTTGGCTTTACGGGAACACCTATCGATGCCACAATTGAAGTATTTGGAGAGGTCGTGGATACCTATACGATGACAGAGTCTGTGGCAGACGGTATCACGAGACGTATTGTCTACGAAGGGCGAGCTGCACGTATTCTCCCTGATGCGCATAAAGTCAAAGAAATAGAAGTATACTATAAGCAATGTGAACAAGAAGGAAGTACTCCCGAGCAAATTGAGGCGAGCAAGCGTGCGGTGACACAGATGGAGTGCATATTAGGGGATGTTGGGCGCTTGCGTATTGTCGCAGAAGATCTCATCAAGCACTATGAAGGGAGAATAGAAGAGGGATGTAGTGTGTGTGGTAAGGCTATGATTGTTTGTATGAACAGACGTATTGCCTATGCGCTCTATCAGCAGTTGATTGCTCTGCGCCCCGAATGGGAGCAAGATGGATTCTTACATCTCGTGATGACACGCCACAAGGATGATACGCCCAAGCTCTATCAACTCCTCGGTACAGACGAGGATAGGCAAGCCTTAGCACAGAGTTTCAAGCAAGCTGACTCTGCCTTCAAAATTGCTATTGTGGTCGATATGTGGATTACGGGCTTTGATGCCCCATGCCTTGATACAATGTATATCGACAAGCCTTTGCAACGGCATACGCTCATCCAGACCATCTCTCGCGTCAATCGTGTCTATCCTGGGAAAGAGAAAGGATTAGTCGTAGACTATATAGGTATTAAGTCCGCTCTGAACGCAGCACTAAAACAATACGCTACAGGCGGCGAGGAAGATTGCTTAGAGACTAACGAGCAAGCTCTTCGCTTAGTTAAGGATGAGTTGGATATCCTGCGTAGTCTCTTTTATGGTTTTGATTGGTAGCCCTTCAGTCAAGGCAAGCCTTTGAAGCAGCTGGATTGCCTGAAGCTAGGTGCAGAGTTTGTGCAAGAGAAGCAACTTGAAGCTCGTTTCCTAGGGCATTGTCGTAAACTTCGTTCTGCCTTTAAGCTATGTAGCGGTAGCGTGGAATTGGAGTACTCAGATAGAGAGGATATTCACTTCTTTACGGCGGTACGCTCTATCTTGGTAAAGCTAAGTGGTAAGGCTGATGCACCCGATATGGAACAAATGAATAGCCGTGTAGAGAAAATGATTAGTGAGGCTCTACGTTCTGAGGGTGTAGAAGAAATTCTACAAATTGGCGAAGAGGAGCAGCTTGACTTGCTCAGTGAAGCTTATATGCAACGAATCGAACGCTTGCCCTATCCTCATACTAAGGTTAAGCTAATGGAGCGCTTACTGAAACAGGTAATTAAGAGTTTCAAGCGCGTGAATAAATTTAAGGCTCTGGACTTTACGAAAAGGCTGAACGACTTGATTGCACGTTATAATGATAGACGAGACAGCGCAGTTTTTGCCGAAGAGGTGGTAAATGAGGTAGCACAGCAGATGTCAGACATGCTAAGAGACTTACATACAGAGAAGAACTCCTTTGCAAAGTTGGGTATTAGCTACGAAGAGAAAGCTTTCTATGATATACTCAAAGCTATTGCTCAGCAATTTGGCTTTGAATATCCCGAAGAAAAGCTATTGCTCCTTTCTGCTCGGATCAAGGATTTGATAGATGATAAATCTAACTACACAGACTGGTCTACTCGTGGCGATATCAAAGCAGAGTTAAAAATGGACCTCATCGTCTTGCTTTCAGAATATGGCTATCCTCCTGTGACCAATGACGCCGTATTTAAAGAAATCCTTGAGCAGGCAGAGAACTTCAAACAGCATCAATAAATAAAGCCAAGCTCTAATGTTTCCTTACAGGGACTCATTGGAGCTTGGTTTATGTTTTCTATTAACGCTGATTTTTGGGTGTAATAAAGGGTGTAAATCGCATAACTTGCTGATTTACACCCT
>RBKG01000007.1 GCA_003640335.1 Porphyromonas sp. | reverse complement strand
TGTAACCTTCTGATCCGTAGTCAGATGCTCTATTCAGTTGAGCTACGGAGCCATTTCCTAATTGCTCTGCAAAGGTAGTGCTTATTTTTATATTGTGCAAATTTTTGACGGATAAACTTTGTAAATATTGCTCTTTAGCCTATATCAAGAGCCTAATAGTATCTAGAATGGCTGTGTACCTAGCTCGCTCTTTAGGCTAGAGGGTTGGAAGATAAGTGTTATCTTTGCTTGAAATTAACTAAGTCATTATTAACTATATGAAGAAGATATTTGTATTCTTGGCTGAAGGTTTTGAAGAGATAGAAGCCATTACGACGATTGATTTATTACGTAGAGCTGGGGCGGAGGTAACAACTGTCGCTGTGAACGCAAGCGCTACTGTTAAAGGTGCGCATGGCATTCCCGTAGTGGCAGATAAACTCATTGGAGATATTTTAGCAACTTCTGCAGATGCTTATGTCTTACCGGGTGGACTTCCTGGAGTAACCAATTTGGCTGCTGATGAACGTCTTAAAACCCTTCTGAAGAGTGCTTACCGAGAAGATAAATTGCTTGCTGCTATCTGTGCAGCTCCGTCTATCTTTGGAGGATTGGGCATACTATCAGGTAAAGCGGCAACTTGTTATCCAAGTTTTGAACCAACACTTGAGGGTGCTACTCCTCTTGATGAGGCGGTTGTGGTGAGCGGTCGTGTGATTACGGGTCGTTCGGCAGGAGTGACGATTGATTTTGCACTCGCTATCATTAAGGAGTTAATTGGGCAAGAAGCTGCCGACAGCGTTGCTCAAGCTATTATTGTAAAGTCGTAAAGTTTGAATATACAAGAGCATTTGCCTAGTCGCAGAGATAGTATTGTGCTATCTCTGTGCTTAGTGCTTATTTCTATGGGGCTTGTTTACTCCTATTGGGCAGGGGTGCAGGCTCATCGTCGTGCAGAGCTAGCTGAGAGAATGGCTTTGCCTGATACCTTGCAGGTCGTTACCCTCTCGGGGGCTACGACCTATTTTACTATACAGGGCGAAGAGATGGGGTATCAGTATGACCTATTGAGACTCTATGCCGAGGAGCGAGGTATTCCGTATCGAATAACAGTCTTGCCTAATCTTGATAGCATACACGCACGCTTAGAGCGGGGCGAAGCCCATTTGTCTATTACGCCTGAGGCTATCACACGCAGAGGGCAGGAGCGTTGGTTGTACACGGGGCCTATTTCAGAGCATGCCTTAGTATTGGTTCAGAAGAAAGAGCAGGCGGGGCGTGATAGTAGTTATGTGCATAATGTGACCGAACTCATTGGTAAGCCCCTCTATGTCCTCTCGGGTTCATCGCACGAGCAGAGATTGAATAATCTAGGCGAGCAAATTGGGGCAAAACTAGATGTGCGCTTATTGCCGGGAGATACCATCAATAGCGAGGACTTAATCGCTTTCGTTGCGACAGATAGCATTAAATATACAATTGTAGATGCCGAGCTTGCGCGTCTTGCGCAGAAGTATTACCCGAATACAGACATTGCTCTAGAGGTTGGTTTCCCTCAGCGTATCAGTTGGATTACTACTGCACGCTATGAAGGTTTAGCCCACGACCTTGATAAATGGGGGGCATCTCTATCCAATCAGACAGGTGCCAAGAATATCTACAAGAAGTATTTTGAGAATTTTAGAGTGCCTATTGAAGAGCTGGAAATTCCTAAGGTTAAGCATTCAAAGGTGCATATTCCTACACCCAAGGGCGCAATATCGCCTTATGACGACCTCTTTAAGGCGCAAGCAAGTGCTCTTCCTTGGTCTTGGCACCTCTTAGCGGCTATTGCTTACCAAGAGTCGCGTTTCGATGCAAGTGTAGTGGGCTGGTCTGGTGCTAGAGGACTTATGGGGATTATGCCAAGTACGGGACGCATCTATGGCGCAAGTAAGGAAGCGCTACTCAATCCTAATGAGTCCATACGAGTGTCGGTACGTTGCCTTATGGATACGGAGAAATCTTTCCGAGATATAGCTAATTTAGAAGAGCGACTTAAGTTTACACTAGGCGGTTATAATGCAGGTATAGGACACGTTCAAGATGCACAGCGTTTGGCTAGTAAGTATGGTTATGATGCTAAAGTGTGGACTAATAATGTCGAACGCTTTATCTTGCTTAAGCGTGAAGCGAAGTATTATACGGACCCCGTATGTCGCAGTGGCTATTTGCGGGGAACAGAGACAGTGCGTTATGCTGACGAGGTTGCTCAGCGTTATCAAGCCTATAAAGGGCATCATCAGAAATAGTAATGAATAAGGATAATAAAACGCTGTGGGAACAACTGACGGGTTGGACTTACGGTGTCGTGGGGTGGATAAATCAGTATAGTGCGGTAAGGATTGTCGTCATCATCGTAGCGATATTCTTTGCTGTGGTGTCGCTTGTGATTTCAGATAGACTTGTCAGTCAGATGGCTGAAGAAGAGCGGCACAAGATGGAGCTATGGGCAGCGGCGACGCAGTCTGTAACGTCTAATGACTATGAAGAGAGTTTGCTCTTTGCCTCTAGGATTATTGAGAGTAACACGACTATCCCGATGATACAAGTTAATGCACGGGGCGAGATTATCAACTACAATAATATCGACTTACCACGCACAGACCCTAGCCGTTATTTGTATCAGAAACTGAAAGAGTTTAGAGAGGGCTATCCTCCGATAGAGATTGACTACGGTCTAGGGAAAGAGTATTTGTATTATTCGGATAGCACGACATTGAAACAATTACTTCTGTTTCCTTATGTGCAGGTAGCAGTCTTCTTAATTATCCTAGGCGTTAGTGTCTTGGCTATTGTCAGCCTTAAGCGTGCAGACCAAAATTTCATTTGGGAGGGCATGAGTAGGGAGACGGCTCACCAGTTGGGAACGCCTATTTCTTCACTTATGGCTTGGCGCGAGTTGCTTATGGCTCAAGCTGTAGACCCTATGGTTGTGCAGGAGATGGGCAAGGATATTCAGCGTTTAGAGATGATTGCTGACCGCTTCCAAAAGATTGGTTCGTCGCCTAAGCTAGAGCCTTGCGACCTCGGGGTACTCGTTATGAAAGCCGTTGCTTACTTGCAACCTCGTATCTCTAAGGGGGTAAGTATTAGCGTGCTTGATGAGCCGGAGGAGGCTGTGTATGTACTAGCTTCAGAGCAATTGATTGCGTGGGTTTTTGAAAATCTGATTAAGAATGCTGTTGATGCGATGCAGTCTAAGGGTGCTATCTCTATCCGATATGGAGCAGGGGAGGAGCATGCTTTTATAGAAATACAAGATACTGGTAAGGGACTTCCAAGAGCTCAATGGGAGAAAATCTTTCGTCCGGGTTATACGACACGGCAGAGAGGTTGGGGGCTTGGTCTTTCGCTAGCAAGGCGCATTGTTCAGGATTACCACAAGGGACGTATATATGTAAGACATAGCGAACTAGGAGTAGGCACAACCTTCCGTATTTTATTGACCTTAGCTCCTCAAAACACGGAACACTAGGATAACTGCAAGAAGATAATGAGTGTTAAAGGGTTTTCCAAGGGGTAGAACTCCTTGGGGAAGGAACAAATGTTCTAGCTGTAATGTCGTTCCTCATCGGAGCTATTTTTAGGTGCTTATCTTACTGTTTCGGTGTTAAAACCTTCTAATTAGGCGAAGTGAAAATAAAACGAGCGTTTCCTAAAGTCAAAACCACGGCGAAGTCTGTACAAACTACGGCTGAAGTTTGTACAGACTACACGTGTAGTCTCCAGAAAGTACTACGTACTTACAAATTTAAGTACGTGTACTCACTAAAATAAGTACGCGTACTTACTGAAGTGTTTGCGCGTACTCACTGAAACGAATACGACGTACTCATTTAGTACGTACACTTACTGCACTTGTTCTCTGGGCTGTGTGGGCTTTCTCTTGTATTACATAAATATACGTACCTTTGTAGACCTATAAATGAAGA
>RBKG01000015.1 GCA_003640335.1 Porphyromonas sp. | reverse complement strand
TCAGTGCAGACCAAACAACCCTCACCTTCTATTACGACTCCCTTCGTGCTGATCGGTACGGCACGACGTGGGGAATAAGGGACACGAAAAAGGGTCATTTCTGTACCATCCCCGCTTGGACTGGTGATTGGGGCTCTCCCAATACCACCGTTCTCACTGCTGTCTTTGATGCTTCGTTCCGTGATTTTTGCCCCACCACCACGGCAGAATGGTTTTACTGTCTCAAATCACTTAAAAACATTGAAGGTTTTGAACACCTTAACACCTCGCAGGTGACGAGTATGAGGCATATGTTCTCAGGTTGCTCGTCTTTGACCTCTCTCGACCTCTCCAGTTTCAACACTTCTCAGGTGGCGGATATGAGCAGTATGTTCCATGATTGCGAATCTTTGACCACGCTCGATCTCTCCAGCTTTGATACTTTAAAGGTGAGAAGTATGAGCTGGATGTTCTCTGCTTGCCCGTCTTTGACCACTCTCGATCTCTCCTGCTTCGACACTTCTCAGGTGACATGTATGAGGGGTATGTTCTTTGGTTGCTCGTCTTTGACCACTCTCGATCTCTCCTGCTTCGACACTTCAGAGGTGACGGATATGAGCGATATGTTCAGAGGTTGCTCGTCATTGACCGATCTTGACCTAACCTGCTTTGACACTTCAGAGGTGACGAATATGAGCCGTATGTTCAATGATTGCGAATCTTTGACCACGATTTATAGTAACTCATCATGGAGTTGCAGATGTTCAAATCATATGTTCTCAGGCTGCAATTCTCTTAGAGGTACGGCAACTAATGTAGGAAAGAGTTTCAATGTAAGTATGGCTAATCCCGAAACTGGATATTTCACTAAGAAAGAGTTGTAGCAAGAGGATGAGGCTTTATGCACATCTTAGTGCTGATAAGAAAATAATAATTACCTTTACACCAAATAAAAGTACCTCCCTTAGAGACTGGAGCCGTTCTTATGGCTGCTCTTTGGGAGGTATTTTTATTCTGTAAGTGCAAAGTCAGTGATTATTCACTGGCTTTTTGTTTTTATATGGAGTTCTAGGCTTTAGAAATTCCTGCTCATCAGAAGCCTACGACGCTCTCATGCTGATAATTGAGTACCTTTGCACAGAATTTTAATCAGAATTATAACACTTAAATGAACGAAACTCAGACGGTGGACTCTAAATCCACTCAGTCCGCTGCCGATAAGTGCCTCTATATAGAGACTTATGGCTGCCAAATGAATGTGGCCGACAGCGAAGTCGTGGCCTCTGTGATGCAAATGGATGGTTATCATCTTACCGAACACCCTGAAGAGGCTGATGCTGTCTTCATCAATACTTGTTCGGTGCGTGATAACGCAGAGCAAAAGGTGCTTAGTCGCATCGAGTATTACAATAGTCTTAAACGCAAGAAGAAACGCAAGCTAACGCTGGGAATACTTGGTTGTATGGCTGAGCGCGTTAAGGAAGAACTTATTGAGAAGCACGGTGTAGACCTTGTGGTAGGGCCTGATAGTTATATGGACTTGCCTAATCTTGTGGGAGCCGTTGAGCGTGGCGAGAAGGCCATCAATGTGGAACTCTCTACAAGCGAAACCTACAAAGATGTTATGCCACTCAAAATAAGTGGGGTGCATATATCGGGCTTCGTGTCTATTATGCGTGGTTGCAATAACTTCTGCTCGTATTGCATCGTACCCTATACGCGTGGTCGTGAACGTAGCCGTGAACTTACGAGCATCATTAGGGAGGTTAAGGACTTAGAGAGTAAGAATTATAGAGAAGTAACGCTATTGGGTCAGAATGTGAACTCTTACAAGTACACAGACGGGGAGCACACTTATGACTTTGGCGATTTGCTCAGTGCCGTAGCCGAGGCTGTGCCTAATATGCGTATTCGCTTTACTTCTCCTCACCCTAAGGATATGGACGACAAGGCTATTCAGACGATGGCTAAGTATCCTAATATCTGTAAGAATATCCACTTGCCAGCGCAGAGCGGAAGTAATAGAGTGCTCAAGTATATGAAGCGTGGTTATACTCGTGAATGGTATCTAGACCGTGTGGCTGCTATCAGACGAGTAATGCCTGATTGCGCTATTAGTAGCGACTTATTCTGTGGCTTCCATAATGAGACAGAGGAGGATTTCCAAGAAACATTATCGCTGATGCGTGAGGTTGGCTACGAAGCGTCATTTATGTTCAAGTATAGCGAGCGTCCGGGGACTTATGCTGCTAAATATCTTGCAGACAATGTGCCAGAGGAAACTAAGCTACGCCGTCTGCAAGAGATGATAGAGTTGCAAACTCAATTATCATTAGAGAGCAATCTGCGTGATGTCGGTAAGACTGTGGAAGTGCTTATTGAAGGCTTTAGTAAGCGTAGCCGCGAACAGCTTTTCGGCCGTACACAGCAAAATAAGGTTGTTGTCTTCGATAAGCAAGGCTATCGTGTCGGTCAGTACGTTCGTGTTGTCATCGAGAGTGCAACGGCAGCGACTTTGCTCGGTAAGCCTGAAAAGCCTGCCGAAGGTTATGTGCCTGCTGAATAAATAAGAAGATGAATCAAAATAATTGGACTGAACGTACTCGTCTGCTTCTCGGTGATGAGCGTGTCGATGCCTACCACAATAGCCATGTCCTCGTTGTTGGTCTTGGTGGAGTAGGAGGCATAACGGCTGAAATGCTTGTGCGTGCAGGTATAGGTCGGCTAACTATTGTAGATGCGGATATTATTCAGCCCTCCAATCTCAATAGACAGATAGTTTCCACAACCAGCAAACTCTATCAGTCAAAGGCTAGCGTGCTGCACGATAGACTCAAGGATATTAACCCTGATGTTCAGATTGAAGTCATTGAAGAGTTTCTGAAAGATGATAATATGGTTGAGCTTATTCAGCGTCATGCTTACGACTTTGTTGTAGATGCGATTGATTCGCTTAGCCCTAAAGTTCATCTTATTCGTTTGGCTAAGGAATACAAGCTCCCTATTATTAGTTCGATGGGTGCAGGAGCTAAGCGTAATCCTGCTCTCGTAGCGCAGGCCGATTTGAGTAAGAGTTATAACTGCGCCTTGGCACGTGCTCTGCGCAAGCGATTGCGTAAGTTGGGTATTAGTAAAGATTTGCCCGTTGTATTCTCAAGCGAATTGCCTGACGAAAGTGCTGTGATAGAGATTAGTGGCGAGCAATGTAAGCGCAGTACCGCAGGGACTATTAGTTATATGCCTGCGATATTCGGTATTTACTTGTCAGCCTATGTGCTTGAGCATATTAAGAGATAAAAGTAAGGACTTAGATTGTGTTTATTGATAGTTTGTGGTTATCAAATAATAGTTAATTTGATTTGCTATATCTATCAAACTGGACTACCTTTGCAGTAGATAAAAAACATAAAAGAATTAAAGATTATGAGCAACGTATTAAATGTTACTGGTCTAGACCAGAATAAAATCGCCCCAGTTCTAAGTGGTTTGAATGAACTTCTAGCTTCATTCCAAGTGTACTATACTAACCTACGTGGTTACCACTGGCACGTTAAGGGTCCTCAGTTCTACCAACTACATAAGGCTTTCGAAGATATGTACAATGGTGCAGCTGAAAAGGTAGACGAAATCGCAGAGCGTCTTCTTCAGCTTGGCGAACAACCAGAAAACCGTTTCAGCGTATATCTAACACAGAGCAAGATTAAGGAAACTTCATTCGTTAGCGACCCTAAGGTAATCGTTCCACAGATTGTAGAAGATTATAAGGTGCTTATCGCTCTTGAACGTAACATCCTTGAGCAAGCAAGTGAAATCGGTGATGAAGTAACAGTAAGTCTTATGAATGACTTCCTCAGCGAACAGGAAAAGGATGCTTGGATGCTTACTGCATACCTTGCTTAATCCAACCTTAGGGTAATTAGTAGCCCTCTTTCACATACTAAGTCGTTATATCGGTAGCTGTATCAAACTTGATTTGATGCAGCTACTCTTTTTT
>RBKG01000240.1 GCA_003640335.1 Porphyromonas sp. | reverse complement strand
TAGATGAGTATGCTAGTTATGTACGCTCACTAGGACGTAAGATAGGTAAACAGCCAGAAGATGAAGCTCATCTAAGCTTTATCTCGATAGAGAGCAAGGTACGAAGAGGTGAGCAGGGTACGACGGCTCTATTAGAACGTTATTTACAAGATTATCCTAAGTCTGCTGATAGGTTGTCGGCTCAGCGTATGCTCATCAAACAATATCTCAACGAGGGACGCTCACTAGATGCTCTGAAGCATCTTAGCGAAGCTCGTGCGGTGGCTAAGGGTGAAGATGCTATTGCACTTGCCCTAGAGGAGGGAGATTTGTACAAGACATTAGGACGTACCACCGACGCATATAATAGTTATCAGAGTGCTTATAAAGCTGCTGAAGGCACGAAGGTCTACAGCCTAACGGCAGGTATGAAGCTCTTGCGCCTGTCCGAAGCTAAGAATGTGGCTGGAGATTTGTCGGTGGCTAATGCTCTATTGAGCCGTAGCGACCTTACGGAAGAGCAGAGAGCAGAGCTAACGCTCCTTAAGGGTAAACTACATCAGCGTGCAGGTCAGACGAGAGAAGCTCTCGAAAGCTATGCTAAGCTAAAGAAGATGACTAATAGCGTTTATGGTGCTGAAGCTATCGTGCTGTATGCAGATTTACTCTTGAAGTCTGGTCGCCCAGCAGAGGTAGAGCCATGGTTGAAAGGCTTTGTGTCCTCGGGAACATCTCAGACTTATTGGCTTGCGCGAGCTTTCCTAAGCCTTGCTGATAGTTACGAAGCTCAAGGCGACATCTACATGGCTAAGCAGTACGTAGAGAGTTTACAAGATAATTATACGGGAGAGGAGGCCGATATCAAGGATATGATAAGCACTCGCTTGAAACGTTACAATAAATAAACTTATGATTCGATTAACCCCAATTATATCGGCAGGCTTGGTTACGGTATTCGTTCCGCTAACAAGTCTTAAGGCTCAGAAAGCAGACACGCTCAAGCGTCAGCTTCAGGTCGTTACAAGTGAAGAAGTTAAATTGTCCGAGCAGAAGGCGCTACCTCTTGCTCTTAAGTTTCGTGTGCCTGAGACACCTACACTACCTGCTTTTCAGCCTAGTTCACTCCTCAAGAGCGAGAGCTTTCAAGCGAGTCCTTATAAGATGTTGTCTCCCTTGCAGACTTTACTCCCTGGCACTCAAGACCTCGGTTTTGTTCGTCTTGGTTTAGGAGTGAAGTACAATGCCTATCTGTCTGCAGGAGTAAGACCTATTCATTCGGATAAGTCCGTATTGGATATTTATTTAGATGGTCGTTATACGCGTTACCAACTAGAGCATCCGCTCTTTGCTGCCGAGCAGGATAATAGTCAGATTAAGGAGCATCGTTATTCGCTAGGGGCTCAATATACGAGTGTGCTAGGTGATGACCATAGCTTAGGGCTTAAGGCTGAGTATAGTGCAGAGCGACATAACTATAATGCTCACCCTACAGCGACTCTCAAGCATAATCAGTTTGTCCTAAGTGGAAGCCTAGACAATGCTCGGGCTAAAGATGCTGATTGGACTTATTCGTTCACTCCTTCGTTTCGTTATGTGTCTGTGAATGGCTTGCGCAATATGAACCGCTATCTAGACCCTGCAGAAGGTAATCTCAAGTTAGAGGGTATGCTTGGCTATAAACTAAGTGAAACGATGCTTGTCGGTGCGGACTTGGGAATACAGACGATATTTTATGGAGACGATAGCTATCGCATGACGCTTGGTTATGGCATTGAGCCTACAGAGGATGCAAACTCTAAGCTCTACAATGCTTTCTCTCCATTCTCATCATTTACTCTGCGTCCATTTATTACTCTAGGGCATGAAGAGCGTTTGAGTGCACGCCTAGGCTTGCGTTTGGATAACTATAGTTTTGATGATGCGTTTTGGGATAGAGATAAACCACGTGTTAAGCGTATTAAAATAGCTCCTGACGTGCATGTGCGTTGGACTTTCGCTCCTTCTTGGCGAGCAGACCTACATCTTACGGGCGAACTGAAGCCTAATGCTTTAGGGGATTTGCTTCAAGAAATGCCTTATCTAAATTTGTATAGGGGAGCTACGCCTACCTATAGCCCTATAAAAGCAGACTTAGGGGTTTCGGGTTTGATTACGCCTGCGCTTAGTCTTAAAGCCTATGCTGAGTATCAGTCTTATCTGTCAGCCCTTAATTATTTAGCTTCAGAATGGAGTGAGAATAGCCCTGTGCTGTTTGAGCCTTTGGTGCAAGAGTCGGGCTCACGCATGACCTTGGGTTTAGGGCTTCAGTATAGAATGTTTAAGCGACTTAGCGTAAACGCAGATACTCGTCTGAATAAATGGAGCGACGGGCTCTATGGTCGTCCAAAGATGGAATTAGATTTGGGACTTGTCTATAAGCCAACAGATAAGTTGGAACTGAATGCTAGCTATGCTTTGAGTTATGGTATCAAGCAACTAGTTATGCTTTCTCCTGAAATCGCAACGGGTAATTCTGTGTCTCTGTTTTCTTCGAGTTATGAGGTGGAAGCTTTGCGCACCTATTCACTAGCTCAGTTTGGACTTAGCTACGAAGTGCTACCACGTTTGAGCGTGAGCTTATTCGGGCATCTAATCCCTGATGCTTCTTCAACGCTGTATTACGGCTATACGCCTCAGCGTATCTCGGCTAATATCGGTGTGGCTTATCGTTTCTAAACGTGGATAGACCTATGATGAACTGGCAGCAGCTCCTCTCCGATAGACGAGTAGGAGCAGAGACGCGCCAAGGTGGGGGCGGTGATTATGCGCGTAGTGAGTTTGAGCGAGATTATGATAGATTAGTCTTTTCTCCTCCATTTAGGCGACTGCAAAATAAGACGCAGGTTTTCCCTCTTCCCGGTAATGTCTTTGTCCATAACCGCCTGACCCATAGTCTTGAGGTTAGCTGTGTAGGGCGTAGCTTGGGCAATATGGTCGGTACAGCCTTGCAACGCAAGTATCCCGACTTGGGTATTGACTTTCGTAGCTCGTTGAGTGCAATCGTCAGTGCTGCATGCTTGGCTCATGATATGGGTAATCCTCCCTTTGGGCATAGCGGTGAGCGTGCTATCGGTGCGTACTTTACTGAGGGTAATGGCTTGCAGTGGCGAGAAGCCGTGGAGGCAGAAGGGCACCGATGGTCAGACTTTACTCATTTTGAAGGTAATGCCAACGCTTTACGCTTGCTCACTCATCAGTTCTTAGGTCGTAGGGCTGGGGGCTTTGCCTTGAGCTATAGCACCATAGCAAGTATTATTAAGTATCCCTATAGTAGTGAGTGTGCTGGCGGACATGGTAAGTTTGGGTTCTTCCAAACGGAAGAGGCTACTATGCGCGATTTGGCTGAAGAGCTAGGACTAATACGGCTAAGTGGTGATGATGAACCATTGCGCTATGCTCGTTATCCACTTGTTTATTTGGTGGAGGCTTCAGATGATATTTGTTATCAAGTAATGGATATTGAAGATGCCTACAAGCTCAATATCCTAAGCTATGAGGAGGCCAAGAGCATACTATCGGCTTTCCTTGATGAGTCTGAACGTGTCTATATGGAAGACTTGTTCCGAGATATCACCGATGCCAACGAACGCATTGGCTACCTCCGAAGTAGAGCGATAAATGCGCTTGTAGAGGAGACAGCACAGATTTTTATTGAGCATGAGGAGCAGATTTTATCAGGAGTATTCACTGGTGGACTTCTGTCTCACCTTAGCGAACCACGAAACTCAGCTATGAAGCACTGTAGTCAGGTCGCATGGGATAGAATTTATCGCTCTAAGATGGTCATTGATATGGAGCTAGCTGGGCATAGAATCTTTACCTCATTGCTAGATAAACTATTGCACGCTTTGGCGCATCCCGAACACCTATATAGTAAGGCTTTATTGGATAGGGTGAGTTCGCAGTACAATGTCCATGAGACGAGTTGCTATGGACGTATTCAGTGTGCGCTTGATTATATCTCAGG
>RBKG01000255.1 GCA_003640335.1 Porphyromonas sp. | reverse complement strand
ACATGCTTCGTAAGCCGTCACTAGCCCCATACTCTTGCCCATCAAGCCAATAGACTATATCTTGCTCAAAATTAGAGAAGTTCGGATTGTCCGTTCCGTAATCATCAATATTATCGGAAGAAAACTCTCCTAAGGTTGCAAAAGATGCTTCTGGATAAGCTTGCGTAAGATGCATCTGTATCTTCTCGGGAGTATCCAAATAAACGCGTTCATCAGGAAGTTCATCTAGAAGATTACTACATGAACACAAGCCAGCTAGGAGTAAGCCTCCCAAGAGAGAAACTGTTGGTTTTAGCATTATTTTCATCATTTCCATACCTTAAAAGCCTACTCTTAGTGTTAGAATTACCCTTTTAGGGGCTGTTACATTACTTCCATACATATACTCAGGGTCATCACCACGCAGGCGAGCATCGCTGTATATTAGGAATAAATTCTGTGCTTGCAAACGCATTGATAGGTTCCTCAGAGGAGTATGACGCAGTACCTTCTTATCAAAGCTATACTCTAGAGATAGCTCCTTAAGACGAACAAAGTCAGTCTTCACAATACGCGCTGTAGAGTTATCATAAGCATAGTAGCCATTAACTAGGTTATCCGAACCATATTGGTCAAAGGCATAACTAGTAGGAACACGAGGAATATTTGTATAGAGCTCATCTCCCGAACGCTTCCAACGCTGGTCAAGCTCATGAGGAAGAGCATTTCTATCATTAAGAAGACCTGATATCGCTCTTAGGCGAGTAACGGCTCCAAACTGATAGCTAACATGTGCCCCAAAGCTCCAACGCTTGTAGCGGAAAGTATTGCTGAGGACACCCAAGTCCGTAGGGATAAGCGTCCCACTATACGTCAAGAAGTCTACATTGTTGCTTGATAAGTTTATTCCTCCAAGCGTCTTGCTTCCATCGGCATTGTAAAAGTTAGGAATACCATCCTTCGTTAGCCCTGCAAAAGGAATAGAGAATACAGATGAAAGCGGATAACCTTCAAACGAGAATCCCGAACCGCTAATCATGGTTTTCACGGTTGGGTTGCTCAGCAACTTAGATATCTTGTTTGTCTTGTGGATATAAGAGAAGGCTGTACGCCAAGAGAATGTTCCCGTATTGATATTCACAGACGAGAGCGTCAGCTCTACACCAGACGAACGAAGTTCAGCCACATTACCACGCTTAGTCGCAACCCCTCCGACCGCTTGAGTGTATACAGGACCCACTAGGTCATAACTTCTACGATTATAAACATCTAAGCCCACAGAGATACGCTCTTTAAATGCTCCAAGCGCAAGGTTTACCCCCATGGTACGGGTCTTCTCATAAGTCAATTCATGGTTGGCTAAGTTTCTATAACCAAGCCCAATCTCTCTTGAATCTGGTCGCCAAGGTACTTCAGGATAAATCTCTTCTAAAGAGTTTGTCTCTGAAGGATTATTAGCACTCACACCATAATAAGTTTTTACCCGCATTGAAGAGAGCGGTCTTAATGACTGAAAGAAAGCTTCCTTACCAGCATTCCAACTCAATTCCAAATTCCATGTCGGCAACCATCTCACATAACGACTAGGACCGAAACGGTTACTTGCATCAAAGCGCAAGAGAGCTGACACGTCGTAGCGTCCTGCATACGAATAATTGGTTTGAAGGAGATAAGCAAGATTATTATCTACGCGATTACGTATGGTGTAGTAGTTTTTGCCCTGCTCATACAAGCGAGTAATAGCATCAGGTAAATAATAAGTATGGTAGCCTAGTCCAAACAACACCCCATAATTGGTATTTGTATTACTCTGGGCATTACCCAAATTAAGCTCTGCTTCTGCTGCGGTTGACAAACGATGCTTACCAAAGGAGCGATTATAGTCAACATGAAGCTTGAGCGTATTCAGATAATTCTGAGTAACTCGGCTCTCCCTTATTCCACCCTCCGGAAGGACTGAGTATGGCAACGCAAATGGGTCATTAGGGTCTGTACGAAGATTTTTATTCTGCGTACGAATATAACTCGTCTGCATAGCCCTCATACTGCGAGCCAATACTGAGTTCTCTGTATCGTCTGAGAAAGTAACTGTATTCGTGTATTTAAGGTCAGCCAAGAAAGTAGCACGCAAATACTTATTCACAGTCCATTCAGCTGTTCCTTGCAAAGTAAGATAGCCTTGTGTACGAGTTTTCTTACTTTCGTTTAGCTCGGTAAAGATGTTATATGGCACATAATCTTTAGTGTAAAGCTCATTGGGGTCAAGAGCTCTACTCGCCGAATTGATATACTTGACAGCAGACTCTTGTGGCTCTTCCGAATTGGTGTATTCTCCTATTATATTAAGCCCCAGCTTGAGCGTAGGTAGCAATTTATAATCCGAACTAATGCTTCCAGAATAGCTATTTGAGCGACTTCCTATCGTACTACCTGGATCAATACGAGCAGTCAAAGAAGCAAACAGATTTGTTTTCTCTGTTCCTCCACTGAAACTAAGTGTATGATTTTGGATAATTGTGTTACGATATAGCTCGTTAAACCAGTTTGTATTTCTGCGTTCAGCTTGTCTCAAGTAACTAAGACGCGACTGTTCGTCATTGGTTAGTTTGGGTTTACCCGTTGCATCTAGCTCATTAAAAAGCTCATACATACGTCCTAGCAAGCCCCTATTACGGTCCGTCTCAAGCGTATGAATAGGAAACTGACCACCATCCATCAAGTCTTGAATGAGTGACACATGCTCCTGAGAGGTCATGATATTAACCTCTCTGTAGGAAGGGATAGGGCGGTAAGTAAATTCACCTCTATAACTCAATGAAGAGATACCAGCAGTCCCCGACTTTGTCGTTATCTCAACGACACCGGCAATACCTCTAGGTCCGTAAATAGATGTTTCCGAGTTAGCCGTTAGAAGTCGTACAGAAGCAATATTCTCTGAGCTTAGACCTGGCACTAAACCTGCAACCACCTGCTTAGGGTCTGCCCCCGCAAAAGCCTCTAGACTACCATAACTAGAACCTAACACAATACCATTCAGAACCCAAAGAGGACGAGTCTGTCCGGATATAGACGTTGCCCCTCGACTAGCCGTTGATAATATCACATCATCTTTTGTACCCGAGCTTGAGGCTAAGCTATCTTTTTGCTCTTCGGGCAATTCTAAAGAAACATCTAGTTGGGGAGCGTCTACCACAAAAGTCTTGATGACTTTGCCCTTATATATAAATTGGAGTGTCTGACCTTTGTTAGCCTCTATTACATAAAGACCTTGGTCGGTTACTGACATTCGCTTCTTGGTTTCTTTCACCTGGACTTGCACCCTACTCTGAGGCGCTGCTTGTACATTACTTGTCACTCGACCCGTCACAATAAGTTGCTGAGCCATAGCCACAGTTCCGCTAAGCGATAGTCCCATGCTCAATACTAGTGTTTTCGTATTCATTCAAGCCGGATTATCTGATATATAGAACAAAGGTAACTATTTTACAAGTTATTTTACTCAAACAAGGCACTTTGCATTAGCCCATGTGCATCAAATAACAGAAAAACATAACAGTTCAACACTTGACTGTGAATTAGCAACTACGCGTACTTATCTCTGTACTTACGCGTAAACACTTTTATAAGTACACGTACTTATTTCAGTAAGTACATGCACTCATATTCATGCTTACGCGCACTAAAGTTCAGCACTCGGCTGAAGTCTGTATAAACTTCAGCCGTAGTCTGCACAAACTTCAGCTGAAGTTTGTACAGACTTCGCCGAGGTTTTGAGTTTAGGAAACCTAAGCTCTATTTTCTCTTCATATAGGTCCGAAATTTTAATGCCTTAAAATCTGATACAAGCCTCCCTAGATACATGGGCAAGCGCACAATATCCTTTATTATTTTGATACGTTTGCCCTATACTTACCCTGCTTTTGTTCCTAGAATTATGTATCTTTGCTCACAAATACATTCCTTGAGCAAGGTTAAGGCTCATTAGTTATCACTATAAATAGTAAATGCTAAAGACAAATCTTATTT
>RBKG01000230.1 GCA_003640335.1 Porphyromonas sp. | reverse complement strand
GTTGTGTAGGTGCTAGATTTTGACTACCTTTGCAACGATTTTGTATACAGAGAAGTGGAGCATACAGACCTTTACAAACTGAACCTCAAGAGCTTATCTGACGGAGAGCACAAATTCTTCTATGAGCTTTACGACCCTTTCTTTGAAGGTGTCGAAGATTCTGTTATCTCAAAAGGAGACCTCGGTGTAGAAGTTACACTAATTAAGCACGGAGAGCTTCACCAACTCAATATACTAGTCGAAGGTTACGTCGTAGCGACTTGCGACCGCTGTTTAGGCGAAATGGAAGTTGACATTTATTCAGAGCGTGACCTAGTCGTAAAAATGGGGGCTGAATACAATGAGGAGAGCGATGAAATCCTCATTATTCCAGAGAAAGAAGGTGTACTAGACCTTCAATGGCTACTCTACGAAGAAGCCGTACTCAACCTCCCCGTACAGCGCATACACCCAGAGGGCGAATGCGACCCAGAGATGGAACGACTATTCAAGAGCCTATCCGTAGACTCTGCTGATGAGGAGCTAGATGGTGTAGAAAAAGATGACGAAGGCATTGACCTACGCTGGGCAGCACTCAAGAAGCTTAAAGACAATGATAAATAAGAAGATTAATAAATTAAAATAATAAAGAAATGGCACACCCAAAAAGAAGACAGTCCAAGACGAGGACAGCCAAGCGTCGTACGCATGACAAGGCTCTAGTTCCAACCCTAGCTAAGTGCGCTAACTGTGGTGAATGGCATGTATTCCACACTGTATGTGGAGCATGTGGTTACTACCGTGGCAAGCTAGCTATCGAGAAGGACCTAGCACTCTAAGCAATTAGGACAAACAAAGAAGAGCCCTGAAGCCATTACAGCTTCGGGGCTTTTTTTGTACCTTTGTGCTGTTTACAATGAAATAATACTACAAGTAACATAAATATGAGCAATATCAATGCCGTTATCACCGCTGTGGGCGGTTACCTACCAGAAGGAAGGCTCACTAACGCCGACTTAGAAAAGTTGGTAGACACCAATGACGAGTGGATTATGACTCGTGTAGGGATTAAGGAAAGACGCATCCTTAAAGATCCTAATCTCGGCTCGTCTTACATGGGTATCCAAGCTGTCAAAGACTTACTTGAGCGCAACAACATTGACCCTAAGAGCATTGATGGTGTTATCGTATCAACCAATACACCAGACTACCACTTCCCATCGACAGCATCTATCGTAGCACATGAAGCAGGTTGCGAAAACGCTTTAACCTTCGACCTCGCTTCAGCTTGCCCAGGATGGATTTATGCCCTTGAAACAGGAGCTAACTATATCCGTTCAGGACGCTATCAAAGAATAATTGTTGTCGCTACAGAGAAGATGTCTTCTGCAGTAGACTACACAGATAGAGCTACATGCGTACTCTTCGGTGATGGTGCTGCTTGCGTACTCCTTGAGCCAACAACAGAAGAATATGGCGTTCTTGACTCTCACTTCCAAACTAATGGTATCGGTCGTAACAACCTAATCATGAAGGCTGGTGGCTCGGCTCGTCCTGCTAGTGCAGAGACTGTAGCGGCTCACGAACACTATGTATATCAAGAAGGTGCAATCGTATTCAAGTATGCTGTTACAGGTATGGCACACACTTGTCGCACCGTTATGGAGCGCAATAAGCTTGCTTATGAAGATATCAACTGGATTGTTCCTCACCAAGCTAACCTCCGTATCATCGATGCTGTAGCTAGAGAGATGCAGGCTCCTAAGGAACGTGTTATGGTCAATATCGAAGACCACGGTAACACAAGTAGTGCAACAATTCCTATCCTCCTTTGGGAACGTGAGAAGGACCTTAAGAAGGGTGATAACCTTATCCTCACAAGCTTCGGAGCTGGATTTACATGGGGTTCTGTTTACCTCAAGTGGGGTTACGACTCTAAGTAAGGCTCGCAAATAAGTGCTATGAAGCACGCACTAAGACTTCGAGCAAGAGCAATAGCTCAACATATAAATCAAGATTGGCACACAGAGGTATCCGCCTCTGTGTGTAGTCGTTTATATAGCTATCTCCAAGAGTTTGATTATCAAAGTATCGGATTATACATGCCTATGCGTGATGAAGTAGACGTCCGACCACTTATATCCAAACTACAGAAAGAAGGGAAATCAGTTTATCTTCCTAAGGTTATTAACCGTTCGGATATAGCTTTCTTTCACTACAAAGAGGGAGACACACTAGAACGTAATGGCGTCTTCTCTCTTGAAGAACCAAGCGCCGATAAGAAAGCGATTGAGACCGCTCTTGACATCCTCATCGTGCCAGCGGTACACTTTTACTGCGGCTATAGACTTGGACGAGGGAAAGGATATTATGACCGCTACCTCAGCAAATATCCGCCTAAACATTTGCTTGCCGGCATTACCTTGGGCTTATTAGGAAATGAGCCTTTCCCACAAGATGAGTGGGACATACCGATGAAGATTATCTTTTCCCCTAAAGATGATGACAGCTCTCTCCCTCCTCTTCTTAAACAAGACGCTTAAAGAATACGCTTAGGCTCAAACAAATCTAAATTAGATAGTCACTTAATGACAAACGAAACAAGCAAACAGCCCCAAGTAATGGGTACTGCAGCTGCAGGTATTAGACTAGGTCTTTATCTAGTTTTTTCTTATGTGCTTTGGATGTATATCCCTAGCATTCCTTTTTTATCTTTTCTCTATATCATTGCCCTACTCTTCACTCCCTTTGTATCATACAGACTCACTAAAGCATTCCGCGATGCCTACCCCAAAGAGTTGCCATTCCCTGCTCTTCTTGCATGGAGCTATGGTACACAGACTTTCTTCTTTGCAGGTATCGTCTTGATGCTTCCTTGCTACTATTACTTTACACAAGCTCTACCCTCACAGATGCCACTCCTTGACAGAGCAATGCAAGAGGTCATCAAACAAAATCCTGAGGTAGGAACAATGTTTCAGCAGCTCTACGGAGGTAATCCTGTCGATAAATTATACCAGTGGTTAGGGAGTACTTCTGTATGGTCTTACCTTTGGTCATCTTTCTCTATGACCGTTTTTCTTGGGGGTATCGTCAGCCTAATCAATGCCTTTATTCTTAGGCGTAACGTCAGCAAATAATTATCATATATGAATATATCAGTTGTTATTCCATTATACAATGAAGCCGAATCTCTTCCTGAATTAGAGGCTTGGATTCGTAGAGTCATGGAGGCTCATCAGTTTAGTTATGAGATAATCTTCATTAGTGATGGCTCTACAGATAAGTCTTGGGAAATCATCGAAGAGCTTAAGCAAGCTAACCCTGCCATACGTGGTGTAAAGTTCCGTCGCAACTATGGTAAAAGCCCCGGGCTACAATGTGGCTTTGAGCGTGCTCAAGGAGATGTCGTCATCACAATGGACGCAGACTTGCAGGATAGCCCTGATGAGATACCCGAACTGTATCGCATGATTAAGGAAGATGGTTATGACCTCGTCAGCGGATGGAAGCAAAAACGCTATGACCCCGTGCTTAGCAAGAATCTTCCTAGTAAGCTCTTCAATGCTACTGCCCGCAAGCTGTCAGGCATACATAATCTACATGACTTCAATTGCGGACTCAAAGCCTATCGCTTAGAAGTCGTTAAGAATATAGAGATTTACAATGATATGCATCGCTATATTCCTTATATGGCAAAGAATGCGGGCTTCTCTAAAATCGGAGAAAAGGTCGTACACCACCAAGCACGCAAGTATGGTACGACGAAGTTCGGTCTTAACCGCTTCTTCAATGGCTATCTAGACTTAATCACTCTTTGGTTTACCTCTACCTTTGGACGCAAGCCTATGCACTTCTTTGGCTTAGGAGGTAGCTTGATGTTCCTTATTGGCTTTATCGCCCTTGGTCTTATTCTAGCCTCTAAGTTCATGCACATCATAACGGACACTCCTGCTCCACTCGTGACGGATAGACCATACCTTTACATAGCTCTAACAGCTATGATTATTGGGGTGCAACTCTTCCTTGCTGG
>RBKG01000040.1 GCA_003640335.1 Porphyromonas sp. | reverse complement strand
TTTCAATACATTGAAATCCTACGATTTAATCTGTAACTTTGAAAGACAAACAAAACTCTATTCTATTATTATATAGGTATGGCTAAAATAATTTTGACCTTTAACACGCTCCCTGAGTTCTACGAACGATTAAGTGAACATCATACACTTATTCGCCCGCCTAAAGGGAGAGATTTCTCGCAAGAAGAACTAAAAAACCTCGTGCAAGATGCCGATGTACTGTGTTCAGTCTTTGATATTCCTATTGGCAGAGAGCTTCTAGGCAATGCTCCTAAGCTAAAACTGGTTGCCAACTATGCCGTAGGCTACAATAATATAGACCTAGACTATTGCCGTGAGCATGGTATCGCCGTCACGAACCTCCCCCACTCTGTAGTTATCCCAACCGCAGAGCTTGCAATGGCTCTCCTACTCTCCTGCAGTAGACGAGTGGTAGAGCTCAATCAGGAGCTACGAAAGAACAATGGTCGAGTATCATTAGGACGGCTAGGCATGATGGGCTTAGACCTATACGGCAAGACAATAGGTATCGTCGGGTATGGTAATATAGGAGCAGCTGTGGCTGAACGCTGTCGTGCCTTCGGCATGAAGATTTTATATTACAAGCGACAGCGTCTATCTTCAGAAATAGAAGCTGAGAGAGGGCTGACATACGCAGACCTAGATACCCTACTTGCTCAATCAGACTTTGTCTCAGTACACACGCCCTACAGCACAGAGACGCATCACCAAATAGATGCTCGTGCGCTGTCACTCATGAAGAAGGGCGCAGTCCTACTGAATACAGCAAGAGGTTCTGTTATTGATGAAGATGCGCTTATTGCATCACTACGCTCTGGACACCTTGCTTCCGCTGGGTTAGATGTTTTCGAAGACAGAGATATTCCTCGTGCAGGATTACTCGAATTACCACAAGTCGTTATGACGCCTCATGTAGGCACACAAACCTACGATGCACGTGTAAATATGAATCGTGAACTCGTAGAGAATGTCCTTAAGTTCCTGGACGGACGAACAGACATCAGCAGAGTCGTCTAGTTAGGGTTAAATAACCCACATCAACAGAGATTGTGCCTTGATTTTTAAATTCAAGCACAGTCTCTTCTTTTTTTACATTCAATCATATTATTCATTTTCCCTATAATATCATATTTGCCTAATATAGATATAAATAGTACATTTGTAGTAGAATTAATTCAATTTCTGACGAAATAACAAAAGAGGAATATTTAACAACTAAACAATGAACAAGAAAACTCTTACAGCAAGTGCAGCTCTAGTACTTGCATCTGCAGGCGCACTTAGCGCACAAACTCAAGACATTTCTGTTATCGTAGCTCCTACAGCTGGCTACACATCGTTCCACAAGAACCTCAATCTAGGTGAGAGTCCATCAGCAGGTGTACGTGCTGGTTTCGCTGTTGGTCCACTTTTTGAAGTACGTGGTCTTTGGGATCGTAGCTTCAATGTTAAGCAAATTGAAAATATCTCATCAACTAAGATCGAGCGTCTTGGCGGTGAACTTAAGCTTAACCTATGGAGCAATATGATTCTTACTCCTTACGTTACCGCTGGTGCTGGGGTGATGAAGATGAAGTATGATGATGCAGCTGTAAGCAAGAACTACGAAGAGAAGCAACTATACACAGCTCTTGGTGCTGGTCTTAAGATTAACCTCACTAAGCGTGTTGCTCTAGCTCTTGAAGCTAAGGATTATATCTTCAACATTGACCATAACAATCGTTACCTCAAGGCAGGTGTAGATGGCAATAAGGCTCTACACAACTTCGGCGGTCAAGCTTCTCTTGACTTCTACCTCGGTGGCAACCTACGTAGCAAAGACAAAGTTACACGTGCATTCCGCAATACTTTTGGCAACGGCTTCCGTGGTGCTAAGTTCGTCCTTGAGCCAGGTATGGCTTACCTAGACTTCAACGAGAGCTCACTCTTCAATGATACATATCTATTAGGAGGAAGTGCTGGTATCGATTTCGGTCAATATCTTGGTCTTCGTGGTTTCTATTACCAAGGCACAAAGAACCCTAACAAGCTAGACCTTAACTTTGGCAAGGAACTTGAAATGTACGGAGGTAATGTAATCGCTCGCCTAAACGTTTCGCGCGGTGTAACTCCTTACCTATCTCTTGGTGCAGGTTACCTAAATGTTAAGAACGACTACACTGATACTAAGGGTGGTCATGACGCTAAGAAGGGTTGGTTCGCTCTCGGTGGTGGTGGTCTAGAAGTGCCTCTACACCGCACAGTAGCTCTTTACGGTGAAGCAAATGTTATGCTTAACGAACAAGACAATAAGGATGTAAGCACAATCACTAATCCTGCTGACGTTAAGACAAACTGGATGTTCAAGGCTGGTCTACGCTTCAACCTCGGTGCTAAGAGCCGCAATGGAGAAAGACTTTATCGCAACTATGCTAATGACCTTGTAGAAGCTGAGCGTGAAGACAGCAACAACAAGCTCAACCAGCTTAGACGTGAACGCCAGGCTACAATCGATTCTCTCCAACAGAAACTTGATGAAGCTCTTGAGGCTCAAGACTTCGCAAGCGTAAAGGTTCTTGCTGATAGCATTGATCAGAAGCAAGCTGACGTTAAGGTTATTGCCGAACAAGAGAACAACCCAACAGAAGAAAACGTTACAGTGCTTACAAAGGCTCAGCTAGAAGAACTCGTTAACCGCATCTCTGCTAAGAAGCGTACTAACGAACCAACTTCACAGCTAAGCGAACTAGAGCGTTTACTGCTTATCCTAAACCTACGTGGTACTAACGTTGCGCCTACTGTTTATGCACAGCCTACGACTGTTGCTCCTCATGTAATCACTACTGAGAAGACACAGACAGTTACAGACGCAGGTCAGCAACCAATGGTTATCAATGCTGCTGATGCTCAAGCTAACGAAGCTAAGATTATGCAGCGCATCGAAGATATGGAGCGTCGCATCAACCGCCGTATCGATAATGCACAGCAACAGCCTAGCACAACGACTATCCTAACTACAGGAGCAACTGACTCTTATAGCTCTGGCAACTTCCTTAAGTTCCAAGAGCTAAGCGTTCTCGGTGGTTTCGGAGTTGGTCCAGCTCTTAGCCTGCATGCAGGTCTACGCCCAACATGGCAAATGGGTAATAGCCGCTTCTCTTTCGCTCCTGACGCATTCTACATCCGAAGCAAAGAAAATGGCTACTCAGTGTCTGCAAACCTATTGTACACTTTCGGAACTCTTAAGGCTGCACGCCTTACACCTTACATCGGTGCAGGTCTAGGCTACAGCAACTATGCTTACAGCTCTCGTGGTGGCGTAAGCCTTATCGGTGGTGTGAAGTTCCAAAACATCTTTGGTGGCAATCTCTTTGTAGACCTAAGCCTACGTCCAGCATTCAGCAACGCATTTATCTCTGCTGGCTACAGCATTAAGTTCTAAAGCATGAAACGTATACGAGTATATTTATTATCACTCGGACTTATTGCCGTCTCTGGCTTCTTGTCTTGGGCTAAGGCTCAAGACAAGGTAGCTGAAGATGGTAGTAAACTCATCCGAGTGCGCACAGCAGACCTTGTAGCCGTACTTGATAGCCTTGCCAATAGCTCTACTGAGGGTCAATCTATTGAGAACCTCCGTAAGCAGTGGTTGCTAAGTCTATTACTTGGAGGACAGCAGCAAAGTCAGACTGTAATCGGGTCTACTGGATACAATGCTTCTTATGATGCAAGACTTCGCAATATTGAGCAATTATTGCAGTTAAGAACTCGCACTAATAGACAAGGAAACTCTATCATCGTGCTCCCTCGTGAGTCTAACCACTCTATGGTTCAGCCTCAATACATACAAGCTGCACCTTCAGTTCCTCAGAACACCTTAGTGCAGAATACGAAGAAGACCATTGATAGTGTTATTGTTACTAAGACTTTAGCTCCTGCTCAGACTCAAGCTACAGTTCAGACTAAGAATGATACTATTTATATCAAGGAACCTACGGCACAGCCTATTGAG
>RBKG01000131.1 GCA_003640335.1 Porphyromonas sp. | reverse complement strand
ACACTCGCTGAGAGTGCAAAGAAACTTGATGACGTTGTCATTACCGCTTTCGGTACTGGGCAGAAGAAAGTTACAGTAACAGGTTCTATCCAAACTGTACGCCCTTCTGAACTCAAGATGCCAGGTTCGAACCTATCTAGTGCCTTTGCTGGTCGTATCGCTGGTGTTACATCATTCCAGCGCAGTGGTGAACCTGGTCACGATGCTTCAAACTTCTATATCCGTGGTATCGCCACAACTAGCGGTGTTACCTCGCCACTCATCATCCTTGATGGTGTAGAAGCTAGCCAAGGTGACCTGAATGCCCTTGACCCTGAAGTTATCGGAGAGTTCTCTGTACTTAAGGATGCTTCTTCTACAGCGATGTACGGTAGCCGTGGTGCAAACGGGGTTATCATCGTAACAACTAAGAGAGGTAGCGACCTTGAACGCCCTGTCATCGGTGTACGTCTTGAAAACTGGGTTAACACACCTGTACAAGTGCCTAAGATTGCTAACGCAGAGACTTATATGCGCATGTACAATGAGGCTGTTACCAACCAAGGCACAGGAGCTCTCTTATACTCAGAGGATTTCATCAATGGTGTACGTGAGGGGAAAGACCCTTATATCTACCCTAATGTAGACTGGTATAAAGAAATATTCAAAGAAGCTACTTGGAACCAGCGTGCTAACATGAACATTCGTGGGGGTACGTCCAAGATTACTTACTTCCTCAATATGAATGTTACACACGAAGAAGGTATGCTTCGTGGTCGCAGTAAGGACTTCTTCTCTTACGACAATAACATCAACTTGATGAAGTATGCGTTCCAAAACAACGTAGACTTCCATCTATCTCCATCAGCCAAGATTGCCTTGCACCTCAATGCATCTATGGTAGATTCTCGTGGTCCTATTACAGCAAGTGATGGTAATGGTGGCATCGGTAACATGTTCGATGCTATCATGGACACCAACCCAGTGGACTTCCCTATCATGTTCCCTAAGGGTAAAGACCAGTGGATACACTGGGGTGGTAAGCAAGCAGGTTCATCCATCACAACCAACCCTCTAGCTCTAGCGACAACTGGTTACAAAGACATCTTCGAAAGTACAGTAATCGCTAACCTGAGCTATGACCAGAAGTTAGACTTCATCACAAAGGGCTTGAAGTTCAACGCCATGGTTTCATTCAAGAACTGGACAAGTAGTATTAAATTCCGTTTTCAAGATTTCAACAAGTACAGACTTGATACTAACCCTATGAATGAAGATGGCACATACAACCAGAAGCCTATCGGAGGTGATCCAACCAAGCACAATCTCGGAACAGGTGGTGGTTCTGGTGGTGATAGAACTTTCTACTTCCAAACTTCATTAGACTGGAATCGTAATTTTGGTCGTCACAACATTGGTGCTCTAGCTATCTACAATCAGCGCGAATACAACATCAATATATACGGAACAGACCTCATAAGCTCACTACCTCAGCGTAGGCAAAACATAGCTGGTCGTCTAACTTATGACTATGACCACCGCTATATGCTGGAGTTCAATGCCGCTCTTAACGGTACAGAAAACTTTGCAGCAGGACACCGCTTCGGTTTCTTCCCTGCACTCTCTGCAGGATGGGCTGTTTCTGAAGAACCATTCTGGAAGAGCCTAAAGAAGAGCATCTCACTCCTTAAGCTACGTGCATCTTATGGTACTGTAGGTAATGACCAAATTGGTGGTTCACGATTTATCTATCGTCCTATCGTCCGTCTCAACGGTTCAGGAACCTATAAAACTGGTTTTGATGGCGGTTACGAGTCTCACAATGGTCCTACATTCAACCGTCTAGAGAACCTAGGCATCACATGGGAAGTAGCAACTAAGTTTAATGCTGGTATCGACCTCAAGCTCTTCAAAGACTTCAGCATCAATGCTGATATATTCCGTGAAGTCCGTAGCAATATCTTCCAAAGAAGAGAGTCTATTCCTAGTTATCTTGGTGCAGATGGCGTAGATATCTATGGTAACTTCTCTAAGATGGAGAACAAGGGTTTTGAAATGACTCTTGAGTACAATAAGCAAGTCAACAAAGACCTTTATATTCAGGCTCGTGGTACATTCAACTATGCACACAATACAATCCTAGAGAGAGATGAAGCTCCCGGCATACGCCCTGCGCTTAGCTCTGTAGGTAAAAGTGCTAACACCTACTTTGGCTATGTATCTAATGGTCTCTATATAGACGAAGCTGATATCGCACACAACCCTAAGTCTACAATCAACAACATTGCAGTCGCACCCGGTGATATCAAGTATGTAGACCAACCTGATAAAGATGGTAAGTACGATGGAGTAATCAACTCTGATGACCGTATAGCTATGGGCTGGCCTACAGTGCCAGAGATACAGTATGGTCTACTGCTTACGGCGAAGTACAAGAAGTTCGACTTCTCTATGCAGTGGTTTGGACAAACTCATGCATCACTTATGATGAGTGGCTTGGAACCATTCGGTACTCAGCTTAACCGTAACGTACTACAGTGGGTAGCAGACAACTACTGGACAAAAAACAGACAGAATCCAGATGCTCTCTATCCTCGTCTAACCCAGTATAACAACAACCACAATACAGCTGCATCTTCATACTGGCTGCGTGATGCTTCATTCCTCAAGCTTCGTAGCGTAGAGGTAGGCTTCAACTATAAGCTAGCTCGTTTCTACCTCAATGCAACCAATCTACTCACCATCGCTCCATTCAAGCTTTGGGACCCAGAAATGGGAGGAGGTCGTGGTATGAGTTATCCTCTCCAGCGTTCATTTAACCTAGGAGTACAGCTCACATTCAAATAATTAAAGGCAATTTACAATGAAACTAATACCTATCCTTAGTGCAGCTGCATTTCTTTCATTGAGCGCACTAACATCTTGCTCAAATTATCTTGATATTGTACCAGATGAAGCAGAGCAATTAGAAGATACTTATGCTGATAAGGGCAAGGCTAGAGACTTCCTTTACTCTTGCTATGCCTACCTTCCTAACCCAGCCAACACTCCTGGCGGTTTGGACTTGCTTACTGGTGATGAAGTGATTACAGCTTTTGAGCATGAGACATTCTCAGCGTTTCCTAAAGGTCGTTACACGGCATCAAACCCTGTAATCTCTTATTGGAATACATTCTTCAAAGGTATCCGTCAGTGCTATATGTTCAGAAACACTCTCGATAAGAACCCTGAACTAAATAACGAACAAAAGAAGGATTATAATGCGCAAATAGATTTTCTTCTTGCCTATTATCACTTCCTTCTCTATCGATGCTATGGTCCTATCTCTCTAATCAAGGATGAACCAAACATCCAAGCTACACAAGACCAGTTTGTATCTCGCACACCTCTTGATGAGTGTACAACTTGGATTGCTGATAAGTTTGATGAAGCGGCTAAGAATCTACCAGAGCATAGAGCTAGTAAGTCTGAGTTTGGTCTAGCTACGAGCGTAGCTGCTAAAGCGCTCAAGGCTAAGCTTCTTATCTATGCGGCATCACCTCTATTCAATGGCAACCCTATGTATGCCGACTTTAAGGATAAAGAAGGTGTGCAGCTCATGCCTACAACCTACGACCCTAATAAGTGGGTTAAGGCCAAAGAAGCGCTTAAGGAAGCTATCGATTTAGCTCATAAGGCTGGCTACAAGCTCTACGACAAGGATAACTATGCTTCTGATAATAAATATCCTGCCCCAGGTATTGAACGCAGATTGCGTATGAATATCCTGGACTGGAAGGGAGATGCTAATCCTGAAGTCATCTTTGCGGATACTAGAGGTACTGGATATTACGATATCCAACTTAAGAGTACCCCTAAGTGTGATGCTGATAATGGTGCTAATGGTATATCTCTCACTTGGGCTATGCTCAACAGATTCTATACCAAGAATGGTCTACCTTGGGACGAAGACCCTGAGTTTAAGGAAAAAGAAAAACTCAGTGTTTTTACCATTGACGAGGAGCATAAAGAACAAGGAGCTGTCGGCAAGAAGACTATTCTCT
>RBKG01000056.1 GCA_003640335.1 Porphyromonas sp. | reverse complement strand
TAAACTCCCTGCGCCTTCAGTCTCAATGCCTTGTGATTACCGCATTCTGCAAAGCCCCACAAAAGAACAAGTAAAAACTTGTCCTTTAGGAGACCGTTGCACGGTTTCCTAAGGTTAGACAGACTGCTTCTGCTTATCTACGACAAAAGTAAAGCCCCAATATGCAAAAAGCTTTCACACCTCTAAGAGTATAACTCCACACCGATATATACTACTCAATATAAATAGATTATAATCCTAAATACATTCAAAAATCTAAAATAACTCACGCATGCACGACTTGGGAGAACACTCAGAAGCAGATGATGTCAGATATTTATCACGCAAAGACTGAGTAATATCTTTCATGTAATCCCGCACCTTACCTTCGCTAATAACCTCTACGGTATCTCCCATAGACAGAATAACCGAAATCAAATCATAGGTACCAGCTAGTTCGTATTCAAATACAGCATACTCATCTGTGCTCTCAATCTCTCGCTGACTCGCATGCAGTGGTAATGTGCGTAAATAGGGAACTTGAATGCTATCTACCTTAATGCGCAAGTGCTCTGGCATAGCATCTCCGGCATGGACTATGCCATACGCATACTGAAAGTATTCTTCCATAGAGAAATCCGCAGGCATAACAAACGTTTCAGCGCTAAGGCTAAGCACTTCGATACGGTCCAAGGCATATATATAAGGATATTCCCGACCAACCTCCGCAATCATATACCACCGCTGATTAAACAAGCGCAAGCCATAGGGCTTAACACAATCATATTGCGTACAAGAATTATCCTTGTAAAAAGAACGATACGACATCCTTAAGCAGCGCCCATCCATCATAGCTCTAGAAATTAACATAAGCCATTCGGTTCCCCTAGATATGGGTTCCAGCATAATGCGCCCCTTAAGCTCTCGCCCAGCCATAAGGAATATATCTTGCTCTGTGTAATTTAATAGATGCATCAAAGAGAGGTCACTTTTCAGCACCTCAGGATTACTGATGTAATATCTATTTCCATCAGCCCTATCGCAGGCAATACATATACCAAAATCCATTTCTATCGCACTCTTATGATTATGGAAGGTGCGCAGTAAAAGTTTTCTTCCATCATCATTGTATGCGGAGTATTTCCACTTCGTGGCTAATTCCTCGAAGGTCAGATGTTGTCCACTTGATAAGGCTTGTATCAGCCATAAGTATCTACGTACATTTGAGGGCATAATTAAAATCTCCTTATTTCAATTCTATTGCACAAAGATATAGCTTAAGCTAGATTATCCTAGAGTAGTGGGCCAATCTCTTTATGGGATTGTGCAAGCCTTTGTCGGCGTAGTGCATTGCTCTTTCTCTAAGGCGGTAATCACTTGGCGAATTTGTCGCCCTAAACCAATAGTATAGCCCTGAGAAACGAAGACAACACGATTAAATGTATCTGCAATCACAAAAACAGGAAGGTTGCCAGCACGCAGTTTCATATTCGTAACCAGTTCGGAGAGTACACTACCTTTACTATCTAAACCAAAGACTGTTCCCTTAGGCAAGCCCACAAAGTCTTCGGGGCGATAACGGCTTTGACTTGTCTTGTCCTTAAATAGTAGTACCAAACTACGTCCCCAATGCTCAAACACGTCACGCTCAGCAATGATATCCTTCAAAGCGTGGTTAGTAGGCTCTTCGCCTGCTCCTAGTATTCCGAGTATGTAATAGCCTCGCCCAGTGGTTGAGAGGATTGATTGTTCCTTACCAAGAGGAGCTACAAATTGCTCAGTCTTTGTAAGCTGACTAGCATCACCGTAATGCGTGTACAAGTTTTCCGAATTCAAACTACCAAGAACGGCTACCGCAGTAGTATCACGGCGCATAAGCAACTCTTCATCTGTTGTTTGCCCAGCCTTGATATTGAATGTACGCATATTGACAAGTACACTACCACTAGCCAAGCGCGAACCCGTTACCAGCATATAATGACCGACATCCATCTGCGCTCCCTGCTTGAAGGTATTAGCCCATGAAGAGCCTTGCTCTAGTCCATTATCCCCCACATCATAAGAGAGCAATCGGGGCTTACCCTGAGCATCAAACTTAGATATTGAGAACTGATAATAATACTTCGGATTATCAATAATGCCATTATCCTTATAACTAAGTCTGAGAATACCCTGCTTAGATGTCGTCTGTGGAAGCCCCTTATCTAGGATAATATCCTGCCATTTATCCTTTTCATAAGCCTGCACCTTGCCCGTAACACCGTCTATTCTTGCAGGCCAGCCCATAGCACGAGCTAGTGAAACGAAGAAGATATTGCGAGAATGTGTATCGGCCTTCTGACTCTTCCACACACCAATAGGCTCAATAGGATAAGTAAGAGGATTATGACTATTATCTATCTGCACACTCTCGACGCACCACTGTCGCAAAGCCTCTAGCGACGCACGGAACTTAGTTTGCAGGGCTTGAGGAACTGACTCGGCAAAGTATTTCTTATAAGCGACTAATGGTTCGTTGGCGACACGAGGATTATAGATATAAGCCATTGCAAGCTCTTTATCCCCTGCAAATTGTGCAAGAGGTTTGGTATTCTCTAGATGGTCACGCAGAACATCTAGAGGTATATCCCGACGGTCTTTAGCAGAAATCACCTGAAGAAGGGCTTTAGCCTGCGCCTTATCTTGTGCGCCATCAACAAAGGTCTGTAAGGTTTTCCAGTTGCCACGTGCATCAAGCCCCTCTAGTTGTTTATCCACAAATGAAGCGACATATACACCTCTGATTGAGTCTTCGACAGCCATACGGCGATTATTCTCAGCACGCTGAGCCTCACTAACCAGAGGATACTTAGCATCTTCACGAGGTGGAGTAATCAGCATATTTTCATTGATAACATCACCAGAAGCGTATTTGAGTTTGAGCTTAACCTGCTTATCTGTGCCGAAGTGGGCTTTCTGAAAGCCAAAGCGATAAGCACCCTTGCCATTAGGTTTGTAGGCATAAATAAGCATATCGCCCTGCCCTGCTGTAAGGAAAGCACGACCACGGCTATCTGTCACCTTAGTCGCCACAGTGAAAAACTCTCCGTAGTTATAAACCTTAAACTCAACGGGGACACCTGCTTGAGGGCGACCAGCATCATCAAGCACTTGCACATCTACCTTAGCCGTTTGGGCGTAGTTATTGATTACATTGATTTCCGTATAAGTAGGCGTGCGACTAATCACTTCTTCGGGACCATCATAATGACCAAAAGCCTTTGTATGAACGAGCATCGCACGAGATACGGGCGCATTGAACCACGCTAGATTGAGTACCGGTTCAGGTTCACAAGCTCCAAGGAAGAGCCACTTACCATCAACCCAAGCCTCTACCCAAGCATGATTATCATCAGTATGAGCCCAGCGAGGAGTGTAAACTTGACGAGCAGGGATACCTACGGCACGAAGAGCAGCCACAAGCAATGTAGACTCTTCGCCACAACGCCCATAGGCTGTACGCAGGGTGGCTAGTGGAGAAGACGTGCGGGAGTCACTCGGTGTGTACACGACATGCTCGTGGCACCAGTGATTAACCTCAAGGACAGCCTGCTCAAGCGATAGCCCTTTTACTCGCTCTTTCAATTCCTTAAAGAGATAAGGACGCGAAGCATCTAAGGCTTCATTATTCACACGGATAGGCAACACGAAGTGACGCCACTCACGCTCAGGAATGCTCTTGCCCCAAGGCATTTCCTTGCGCGCCTCAAGCGAGGTACGCACGTTCTCAAGAAAATAAGCCCCATCTCTATCAATAAGGTCGTTTGAGGGCATATAAGCATAGAGGAAAGTCAGCGCATCACGTTCCTCTGCGGATAGAGAGGTATCAAAGACACTGAAGAAGTTTCCTTTAGGGAAAGCCTGCTTTTTATGCAGAAAATCTCGTTGCACTTGACTCCTATTCGTTGTGGATATAGGATTTTTAGCCTGCTGAGCAAGAGCCGTATGCAGTCCAAGAGACGAGAGTGCGATCACGAGAGTAAGAATACGGGTATTCATCGGTTCATACAATTAGTGTTGTGTTATAGGAAATCGTTACACGGTCT
>RBKG01000002.1 GCA_003640335.1 Porphyromonas sp. | reverse complement strand
TTATTATCGACATTCAGGCCCCGTCATTTACATAAGTAAACTCCCTGCGCCCTCATTCTCAATACCTTGCGATTACCGCATTCTGCAAAGTTCCACCAAAGAACAAGTAAAACTTATCCTTTTTGAGACCGTGCAACGGTCTCACTTATACCTTAGAGCTGGAGTTACACCAATTTTTCTTCCCATCAATGAACAGCTAAGCCCAATTTAATCAAGACCTTTCCTATTCTTGACTATATAAATAAATCTTATATCTTTGCAGACAAATATTACTTTATAAACTAAACTAATATGTACTGGACACTAGAACTAGCCTCAAAGTTGGAAGATGCCCCATGGCCTGCAACACGAGATGAACTCATTGACTATGCAGCTCGTTCCGGAGCTCCTCTTGAAGTAATCGAAAACTTACAAGAAATAGAAGATGAAGGCGAATTGTACGAATCTATTGAGGACATTTGGCCTGACTATCCGAGCAAGGAGGATTTCTTCTTCGATGAAGAAGAGTACTAGAGACTCTGTCTAAAATACCACAAGGGGGCTGTCGTAAAAGTTTTTACGTCAGCCCCTATAGTGCTTTACTTAAGAATAGGCTAAACTCATATCTCAAATAGATAAGGTCTTCCCTCCTCCATATACTCTAACACAATAACCACAATTATAAATGAATATCTTACAGCTTCTAGCTTCATTATCCATACTTGTATTTATACACGAATTAGGACACTTCTTTTTTGCTCGAGTCTTTGGAACTCGCGTAGAAAAGTTCTACCTATTTTTCAATCCTTGGTTTTCTCTTTTTAAATGGAAAGATAAGCGTACAGGGACTACCTATGGATTAGGATGGTTGCCTTTAGGTGGATATTGCCAAATAGCAGGTATGGTTGATGAATCCATGGATACGGAGCAACTCAAGTCTGAGCCTAAACCAGATGAGTTTCGTAGCAAGAAGTCCTACCAAAGGCTTCTTATCATGGCTGGGGGTATCATCTTTAACCTAATCCTAGCCATCGTACTTTATACGGGAGTAGCCTTAACTTGGGGAGATGAACGTATAGATACTACTGATATTCATACAGGATGGACATTTAGCCCTGCAGCCAAATCTGTCGGATTTACTGATAACGATATTATTCTCGCTATAGATGGAAAGCGCAACCTCAATGCTCTTAACCCTCACCTTGTAGAAGAGATGATTAATGCAGAACAAGTAACTGTACTCAGAAATGGTCAAGAGGTAAGCATTTCAATTCCTAAGGATATGATGCAGCGCACCCTTGCAGGGGGTAAAGGGTTCTGTAACATTAACCTTCCATTTATTGTAGAAGAAGCCGACAATAAGGCACTTATCAATGCAAACATACGTCCAGGAGACCAATTAATCCAAATAGATTCAGTTTCTACAAAAAACGTACAAGAAGCCATCGAAACACTCTCTCGATATAAGGGACAAACAGTTTCACTTCAGTTTCAAAGAGCCGATTCTATAATCGCAACAACAATACAAATTGATGCTTCAGGTAAGATTGGAGTTCGTCTACGCTCTCCTTATACAGTATTCCCTACTAGCCGTATTAAATATAGCTTTATAGAATCATTCCCTGCGGGATTCAATAAGTTCATTGAGACTATCACAAATTACGTAAGCAACCTAAAGCATATCTTCACCAAAGAAGGAGCTAAAAGTTTAGGCGGACTTGGTTCAATGGCTCAACTCTTCCCTAATACCTTTAGCTGGGAGAGCTTTTGGAGTATCTCAGCTTTCTTCTCTGTAATTCTTGCAGTGATGAACCTATTACCTATTCCGGCTCTAGATGGAGGGCATATTCTATTTATTCTCATTGAAATGCTTACAGGCAAGAAGCCTAACGACAAGGTAATGGGATATATCCAAATGAGCGGTATGATTTTCCTACTACTCTTGATGCTATATGCTAATGGTAATGACATTTATAGATTCCTTATTAAGTAATGAATAAGACTGCGACCATAAATAACGAACAAGTTTACCATGTACCTGTAATGCTCAAGGAGTGCCTTGAAGGCATGCAATTATCTTCTGATGGTTGCTACATAGATGTTACAATGGGTGGTGGCGGTCATTCCAAGGAAATACTTAAACAGCTCAAGGGCGGAAGACTATATTCCTTTGACCAAGATGCTGATGCGGTTAATAACATTGAGCCTCAAAAGGGATTTACATTTATAGCCTCCAACTTTCGCCATATTGCCCGATTCATGGATTACTACGGAGAATTAGGGCAAGTTGATGCTGTACTAGCTGACCTAGGAGTCTCTTCTCATCACTTTGATACACCTGAGCGAGGCTTTAGCTTTCGTAGTGAATCAGCGGTTCTTGATATGCGCATGAATACACGCAAGGGGAAGAGTGCAGCAGATATTATAGCAGAGTATGATGAAGAACATCTAGCCAAGATATTCTATGAATATGGTGAGCTTAGACAAAGTAGACAACTAGCAAAGCGTATTGTACAAGCTAGAGAGCTTAGCCCGATACAAACTATTGGAGATTTACTTCAAGTAGTCAAGCCTTGTATCAATCCTAAAGAAGAGAAAAAACAGCTTGGCATGCTTTTTCAAGCCATTCGTATAGAGGTTAATGATGAACTATCTGTACTTACCGAAATGCTTGAAGGATGCAAAAAGGTACTTAAACCTCATGGTCGCCTAGTGGTTATGACTTATCACTCTCTTGAAGACCGCATTGTAAAGAACTTCTTCAAAGCAAGTTCTAATGACGACAAAAACAGTGCTATATATGGAGTATCCCCTAGCCCATGGAAACTTATTACTCGCAAACCAATAGTCCCATCTGAGGAAGAATTAAACGTAAATCCTCGCTCTCGTTCAGCTAAACTTAGAATTGCCGAATGGGTAGGAGATAATTAAGAGAAGAGCAAGATGAACAATTTTGAAGGAAATAGGGAATACGACGCTAATCTTAAAGAACTATTGAGGCGTTCCGCTCAACAGGAAGTCGAAGAAAGTGAGGAGTACGAAGATAGCTATGATGAAGATTATTCATCATCTTCAATAGAAAACGAAGACGATAATACTGAGTATTCACAAAACGACTCCGATATTTCTGAAGAAGAATCTGAGCATGATTTCATCGAAGAAGAGCAGTCCAAGAGTACAGCTCAAAGTATTGGGCTATCGAAAGAAGAGACTCAAGAAATGGTGGAGGCTTGGGAAACTTTCCTTCAGCACTATACTCATGAAAGGCTTTTCTTCTGTGCTTTCTGCATTCTATTGATAATAGGATTAAGTAGTTGGGGTACATTTTACGAAGAAGAAATTCACAACGTCAACACTACTGAAAAAAAATTAGAAGACTTAAGAAATAGGTCTCTTATTACTACAGCTGAACTTGTAAGTTTAGAACGAATTAACAATATAGAGCAAAATATACAAAGCTATGGACTTAATTTAGAGCATTCTTCTCACCCTCCATATAAGCTCATAGACAAGAATACTCACTAAATACTCAAGTTACTCCTTTCTCTTTTGTACATATTCGCAGATAATGATTAAGCAAATACTAGCACAACTAGTACACATTATTGGGATAATACTACGTGCTATCTCTAAGTTCTTTGGAAAGATTCTCTCAATTATAGCAGATATACTCCTTAAGCTATTCCCTAACAGCAATACTCGCTATAGATTTATAGAAATAGCTCTTACCATAGGGTTCGCGTGCTTTGCTATTACAATACTTTTCTTTACTCAAAGTGAAGAAGCCAAGAGATGGAGAGAGATTGGGAATACTATACATCGTCCTAGCGAAGTAGTATTCCCTCCATTAAGAGGTTCAATATATGCTTCTGATGGTCGCCCTATCTCAATTACATCAAATGAATACAGATTATTCATTGACTTTCAAGCTGGCAACTTAGAGCTACTTCATAGAGCACCTAAAGACTCAACTGAGGCGCTAAAAAAGCAAGTCATCAGCGAATGCTTCTCTGCAGATTTAGATAGTCTCGCAGAATTGTTATATCAAAGCTTTAAAGAGCGAGATATAGTCATTGATAAACAAAAAATGAGAGAGCAATGGCGTCAAAATTTCCTTAAGAAGAGCAGATATGC
>RBKG01000159.1 GCA_003640335.1 Porphyromonas sp. | reverse complement strand
CTCCTCTAGACCATTGCATAAAGAAGAATACAATAAGGGCTACCCTGCAATTGCAAGGTAGCCCTTATCATTAGATATAATCTCTATTATTAGATGATTGAGTTCTTCTTAGTAAACTCTATAATCTCATCGATGTAACCAAATGCAAGACCAGTTACAGTATCTGCACAACCGTAATAAATAGCGATACGACCAGTTTCAGCATCGTGTAGAGCTGCACAAGGGAAAGTTACATTAGGCACATCACCCATACATTCGTATGTTTCACGAGGTGAGATGAGGTATGGACCTGAACGGAACTTAACCTTCCAAGGCTCATCAAGGTCAAGAAGAGCCGAACCGAAAGCGTACACAAAGCCATTACATGATGCGAGCACACCGTGATAGATTAGTAGCCAGCCTTCGCTTGTTTCGATAGGAATAGGACCTGCACCAATCTTTGTACACTGCCATGCGCTATCTTCAAATGGCGCAGGACTCATCACATGACGATGACGACCCCAGAACTCTAAGTCTGGTGATTCGCTATAGAAGATATCTCCGAATGGAGTATGACCATTGTCACTAGGACGGCTAAGCATAGCAAACTTACCATCTATCTTACGAGGGAAGAGTACGCCATTACGGTTAAATGGCAAGAAAGCATTCTCTAACTGATGGAAAGTCTTGAAGTCAAATGTATAGGCAACACCAATCGTTGGACCATGATAGCCATTACACCAAGTTACATAGTAACGGTCTTCAATGAAGACTACACGTGGGTCATAACCATAAACCCATTCGCCGATTTCCTTATCATCGCATTCGAACTTAAGTGGCTCTGGATTGATATCCCAAGAGATAGCATCCTTACTAAAACCAACATGCAGACGCATACGACGATTAGTGTCATCACAACGGAATACCCCTGCATAACCTTCGCCAAAACGCACAACAGCACTATTGAAGATACTGTTTGAGGTAGGAAGTAAGTCGCGAGGGATAATAGGGTTTGCGCTATAACGCCAAACAACATCTTTAGAGCCTTCTGGGCGATTTTCCCAAGGCATATCAGGCATAGCCTGACCTACAATCTTAAGTTTACTCATTGATTATTATATAATATATTTTATTCTGTCACACTCTTAATTTTCTCTTCACTACCATGAGCAAAAGGCAAACGTAATGAAAGCAAGATAACTGGTAAGGTTACTACCAAAACTAACACGAAGAATGGTTGATACCCCCCAATATGGTGAAGGATTTTACCACTTAACATACCCGGTAGCATAACACTCAAGTTCATCAGACTGTTCGCAAAGGCATAATGAGCCATTTGGTACTTACCGGGGGCAATCTGCTGCATCATAAAGAGGGTAATCCCCACAAAGCCGAAACCATAACTGAAGTATTCGAAGACAATCCCCGTACCTATCCAGAGTAGACTTGTTGGTTGGAAATACGCCAATAGCAAATACACGGCAAACGGAATATTAAAGATGCAAACAAGCGCAAACAAAGCACGCTTAAGTCCTATAGATGCGACGAAGTAACCTGAAAGGATTGAACCAAGCACGAAAGCGATTGAACCTGCCGTACCATAGATTAGTCCGTAAACCTCATTACTTAGACCGAGTCCTCCTAACTCAATGGTATCTTTTAAGAAGAGTGGTGCAATCTTTACCGCTAAACCTTCTCCTAGACGATAGAGGAAGATAAAGAGTAGATAGAGCCATATATACTTCTTCGTAAAGAAAGAGCTTATCATCTCCCACAGCTCAGCTATCTTCTCTGACCTATTAACGCTAACTCGTTTGCTTTCCTTCGGTAGCATAGTCATGTGGTAGAGAGACAAGGCAATCATGATGAGCGCACAAATACCAATCACAACCATCCAACCCGTAAGGACACCATAAGACTTAGACAAACGCCCAGCAAGGAAAACGAGACCTCCATTAGCAAGGATTTTAGCCAAATTATAAAAGCCACCCTGCCAACCAGCATAGATACTTTGCTCCTTAGCACTTAGTTCCTGCATATAAATGCCATCACCTGCAATATCTTGTATTGAGCCACTAATACCCAAAACGGCAAAGAGGGCAATCGTGATACTGAAGAATGAAGGTAGAGGTAGAGCAAAGCACACAAGTCCAAACATCAAAGACATAATCGCCTCCGTGATGAACACATACTGACGCTTTGTGCCAAATAGTTCCATCACGAAACTAAAGAGCGGTTTGAGCGACCAAGGTAAAACCAAAAGAGAAGTCCAAAAGGTTATCAGTTCCTTATCAACCTTAAGGTCTGCAAAGATTAAGACAGAGACTGTCGATAGAGCAATATAGGGTAGCCCCATGCCGAAGTACACACTCGGCACCCATGTAATCGGATTACGTTTCTTTTCCACGTATTACGTTCTAAGTTATTTTAAGCCTGTTGCAAGCGTGCTGCCTGCAATGTATTCAGCATCAAAGACACAATCGTCATCGGTCCTACTCCACCGGGTACTGGTGTGATATAAGAAGCCTTAGGAGCAACTTCATCAAAAGCAACATCTCCAGAGAGACGAAAGCCACTCTTCTTGCTCGCATCAGGTACACGAGTAGTACCCACATCTATAATCACAGCACCAGGGCGCACCATATCGGCTTTGAGGAACTCTGGCACACCAAGAGCCGCCACTATGATATCAGCCTCTAGACACAGTTCTTTTATATTGGGTGTACGGCTATGGCAAACAGTTACAGTGCAATCTCCGGGGTTACCCTTGTGCAGCAACAACTGCGCCATGGGCTTACCTACGATATTACTGCGCCCTAATACAACGCAATGCTTACCCTGAGTATCGACCTTATATCGTTTAAGCAATTCGATAATACCCTGAGGAGTAGCCGACACGAAGCAAGGCAAACCGATACTCATACGCCCTACATTGATAGGATGAAAACCATCGACATCCTTACGTGGGTCTACAGCTTCGATGATGCGCTGTTCGTTGATATGCTTAGGCAATGGCAATTGCACGATAAAGCCATGAACATCGTCATCATGGTTTAGTTTCTCTATTGTCTCAAGCAAACGTGCTTCCGTTACATCCTCTTCAAAGCGAATGAGCGTAGAGCGAAAGCCAAGTTCTGAACACGTCTTAATCTTGCTCGCGACATAAGTCTCACTACCTCCATCATGTCCCACAAGGATAGCAACCAAATGAGGTGCTGGCTTACCCTCACGTAGCCTCTGGGCTACTTCTTGAGCAATCTCCGCCTTAATCTCTGCCGATGTAGCTTTACCATCGAGGAGCGTGTATGTCTGTTCTGCCATAATAGGTTATGTATTTGGGATTAGTTATTCAGCTAAAAAAATTCTGATAGTTCTCTAAAACCTATTCAAAGATACTTAAATTCTACGTGAGTTCACCATCAAGAGACCGTTACACAGTTCCTCTCAATGACAAGCAAAACTTGTCATTGAGAGGGGAAATACTTTTGAGAGAGCATAAGCCCAAACAAAAAACGATGCCAGATAAATCTGACATCGCAAACCATTATGAAAACTAAGTGGTCCCACTTGGGCTTGAACCAAGGACTCCCTGATTATGAGTCAGGTGCTCTAACCGACTGAGCTATAGGACCCGTAGCTTAAAAAGTGGATAACCATCTAAGCTAACCGCGTGCAAAGGTAATATAAATACCTTTGATATGCAAATTTCAAACCGCGAAGATATCTGATAGAATGAAGCCTTTCGACCTCCTTTCCTCAGACCTTGCTGACAGTCTAAACCTTAGGCTGTCTTACGGCTGATGATAATATGTGCAATATATCCTATAACAACGAGAGCAAGTCCTGAACCAAGAAGAGTATTCGAACTATTTGCTGTTACACCATCTACGATTAAAAGCACTGCTCCGATGAGGAGGATAAGTGCGCCAATGTACTTTGCCATATCCTTTATTATTGTATTGTTATTATTTCTAGCCTACAAAGTACGCATTTTTTTTTGACATAACGAAATATCAAAAGCCGTCATTGAACCTACGCAGGCATTATATCGGGAAAAGTCTGTATCTCTTTAGCTCTAGTTAGCAGCTTACAACTTATAATTAAGCCCAACAGCAAATGCCATAAGGTCAGGATAACCCGGCACAAAAATCGTAGCAAAATC
>RBKG01000155.1 GCA_003640335.1 Porphyromonas sp. | reverse complement strand
CGTGCAAAGATAGGACTTTTATTGATACTTCCAATAGTGTGACATTATATCCTACTCCGATTTATCATCTGCCTTTGAGGATACTTATAATATCCCCTCACAAAGAGGCTCCCTTACCCAAGCATCTACCAAAAGTAAAGACGGCGCATATTTATCTTAAATATACGCCGCCTTTGTTTTAGTTGTTATTTCAATTTTGATTATTTCTTAGCTTTTGCTTTAGCTTGCTCTCTTTGCATACGTTCAAGACGTTCAAGGAAGCTCTCACCCTTTTTCTTCTTAGGGTTCTTTCTGTTCTCTTCCATCTGCTTCAAAATCTTATCATCATTAATCGTTGCACGGATGATAAAGAATTGAATAATCGAGATAAGCGTTGTCACAAAATAATAGTAACTCAAGCCCGATGCATTCTGATTGAACATGAAGAAGAACATGATAGTCATCATATAAGGCATATACTTCATACTTGCTGCAGCATCTCCTGTTGGAGCAGATGACTGCGACATCATATAGCGGTTATAGATGATATTCACGATAGACATCAACAAGCAGAATAAGCTGATATGGTTCCCCAACAGACTACCAATAATTGGAATATTGAAGTCCCAACTAATTACAGGGTCATACGTAGACAAGTCTGCTGCCCATAAGAAACTCTGTCCTCTGAGATATACAGACGTTGGGAAATACATATAGAGAGCAATAAGGAATGGCATCTGCAAGAGCATAGGCAGACAGCCACTCATTGGGCTAGCCCCAACGGTACTATAAAGAGCAAATGTTTCTTTTTGCTTCTTTAGTGCAGACTCTTGGTCTGTCTTACCCTCATACTTCTTGTTAATCTCATCTACTTGAGGCTTAAGCACACGCATTTTGGCTTGTGATACCTGACTCTTGTACGTAAATGGGAAAAGAAGAGTTTTGATAAAGACAGTGAGAATGAGAATAATAATCCCCCAAGAACCGATGTAATTCTTCAAGAAGTCTACAATAGGAATAATCAGCCACTTATTGATACTGCGGAAGACACTCCAACCTAAGTAAACAAGATGGTCTAGATGCAACTGCTCTAAGTCCGAAACACCTTCATCATACCCCTTAAGCGTATTATAATCGTTTGGACCAAAATAGAACGTGAAGTCAGCAGACTGAGAAGGCTTATAATCGAATGCTGTACGCATATCCATAGCACGTACATAGCCACTCTTCTCGTCCATAGCCTCAACACTCAAATTGCTAGATTCGAATGTTCCTCCTCGTTTGATTAAAACAGAACTAAAGTACTTATCCTTAAAAGCAAACCAGCGAAGAGATTCCTTTACGTGCTCTTCACTCTTACTTGATGAAGATAAATCATCAACAGTTCCATCTGTCTGCCCATAGTAGAGTGAACTATATTGCCCCTCAAAGCGGTGACTTTGTTCCTGCTGAGGTAGCTTTAGCTTCCATTGGAGAGCTTGCTGAGGATTAGCAGCAAGAACTGTCTCAGCACCCTTACCTGATATACTTAGCTCCAAGCGATAATCAGCTTGTCTTAGATGATAATTAAAATCTAAGTATGCATCTGCGGACAAAGGCAAGCGCAATACGGCTGTGCTATCTGTGGAAGACACTACTTCAAATGTAGCATCGTGCGTATTGATTGTTTCACCTCTTAATGTTTTGAGAGGTATGTTAAAGTAGCTATCATCGCCTTTCATCAAGGCTACTGGAGCAAACTTCTTAGTATCATAGCCATCTTTATGGTTATCATACCCTTTTACTTCTGCATAAGTTAGTTCTGCTCCCTTACTATTTAGCTTAAATAGTAGCTTTTCATTCTTTAATTCGATTGTACGCGCTTCACGAGGCTTCTTGTACTCGGGAAGAGCAGCTAATGTAGCAGAATCTAATGGCTGTTCGGGAGCAATAGCAACCGCAGCTTGAGAAGCAACTTTCTTTTGTTCTTCAATTTGCTTTGCCTTGGCTAATTGTTCCTGCTTTTGAGCTTCTGCTATCTGCTCTGGGCTAGGCTGATTAAACCAATTAAAGCCAATGACGAGCGCACCTATCAGTGCAAATCCTATTATTGTGTTTTTATCCATTTTACTTATTTAGGGTTGCTTTCACGAAGCTCACAAATAGAGGGTTCGGGCGCAGAACCGTTGACCTATACTCAGGATGATACTGAACGCCTATATACCACTTATGATTGGGGATTTCTACTGTTTCAACGAGACCTGTATCGGGATTTTCGCCTACGCAAGCCATACCTGCCTTTTCAAAGGCTTCTCTATACTGGCTATTAAATTCAAAGCGATGGCGATGTCTTTCTCGGATAAACTCTGTGCCATAGGCTTCTGCGATGCGGCTCCCCTTACGGAAGACACAATCATATCCACCTAAACGCATTGAGCCACCCATATCGCTTACACTCTTTTGCTCCTCCATAATATCAACAACCTTATATGGAGTGTCTGGCATAATTTCTGTCGTATGAGCATTCTCAAAGCCTAATACATTACGAGCAAACTCAATGACCATACATTGCATACCTAAGCAGATACCTAAGGTCGGAATGTTATTTTCACGAGTGTAACGTAAGGCTTCAAACTTACCATCAATACCACGAGAACCAAATCCAGGACATACGACTACCCCATCTACACCCTGCAATAACTCAGCTACATTATCTCGAGTAATCTTCTCGCTATGAATACTAATCAGCTTAAGACGACGCTTATTGTAAGTAGCAGCCTGCATCAATGACTCGTCAATAGACTTATAAGCATCTTGCAACTCCACATACTTACCGACAAGAGCAATAGTTACTGTATCAACAGCTTCTTCTCGTAGCTTAAGGAAGTTATTCCAATCATGCAAATCGGGTTCATGTTCTGGTTCAATACCTACTTTACGCAAGATAGCTTCATCTAAATGCTGATTAAGTAAAGCTTGTGGCACTTCGTATATCGTAGGAACATCTTGACACTGTACTACTGATTCAGGAGTTACATTACAGAATAGAGCAACCTTACGAAGAATATCCGCATTTAGTTCTCGCTCTGTACGAAGAACCAATATATCTGGCTGAATACCGACCTCTTGCAATTGCTTTACAGAGTGCTGCGTTGGCTTTGTTTTAACCTCACCTGCAGCCGCGATATAAGGCACATAAGTTAGATGCACGCATAGGCAATTACGCCCCAACTCCCACTTTAACTGGCGTACGCTCTCAATGAAAGGAAGAGATTCAATATCTCCTACTGTACCACCAATTTCAGTAATTACAAAGTCATATTTATACTTTTGACCAAGGAGCTTAACATTGCGCTTAATCTCATCAGTAATATGAGGGACAACCTGCACAGTTTTACCTAAATAGTCTCCCTTACGCTCTTTACGAATAACATTCTGATAGATACGCCCCGTCGTGATGTTATTAGCTCTTGACGTGGCTATATTGAGAAATCTCTCATAATGCCCTAAATCAAGGTCAGCCTCATGACCGTCATCAGTCACGTAACATTCCCCATGCTCATACGGATTTAGAGTTCCGGGGTCAATGTTAATGTAGGGGTCAAATTTTTGGATTGTTACAGAGTAGCCTCTAGCCTGTAGCAGCTTGGCTAATGATGCAGCTACGATTCCTTTACCAAGTGATGATACTACACCACCAGTAACAAAGATATACTTGGTCTCCACTTTATTGAGTCTCTTATTAGTAATCTATTAACTGGTTTACAAAGATAGTATATTTCCCTCAACTTATAATTTGGTGTGAGCTTTAACTCTCTTCCGTTTTTAAGTCGGTATAACCACAAAGCGATTACAGATAACTCTCCCCCAAAACTTTCATTTTTAAGTTCTAGAAAATAGTTTAAACACCTATGATACAGCATATTAATATAAACCAAGCTTCGGCTAAAGTCTTCAGAAAAGTACACGTAAGCATCAACATAAGTGCGTGTACTCACTAAAATAAGTACACGTAAATACATTCATACCTATGTGTACTTTTGATTATGATTTAACTAGGACAACAAAATCAACACAAGCCAATCAGGCTATTAAGTTAAAAATAAAGGAGATAGACTATTAAAATCTATCTCCTTACGTGATTGGGCTGGGATTCGAACCCAGGACCGATAGCTTAGAAGGCTATTGCTCTA